>CAZRYA010000067.1:0-8878 GCA_964604235.1 uncultured Tissierellaceae bacterium
TACCTAAAGATGTTTTAGATTCTTTAAAAAGATCCCAGGCTAATGAAGACTGGGATCTTGCTTCTAATACACTAGGTAAAATAATTGACAATGCTGGAATAGCAGAGAGGGAAAATGTCCCAATGTGCCAGGATACAGGTATGGTAGTGGTTTTTGTAGAAATGGGCCAGGAAGTAAATGTAGTAGGTGGAGCCTTGGAAGATGCTATTAATGAAGGAGTAAGGCAGGGTTACAGGGAAGGATATCTTAGGATGTCTGTTGTAAAGGATCCTATACATAGAGAAAATACTAAAGATAATACTCCAGCTGTAATAAATTATTCAATCGTTCCTGGTGATAAGTTAAAGATAACAGTTGCAGCCAAGGGATTTGGATCAGAGAATATGTCTAGGCTTAAAATGCTAAAGCCATCAGAAGGCCTAGAAGGGGTTAAAAATTTCATACTTGAAACAGTAGAAATGGCAGGGCCTAATGCATGTCCACCACTAGTGGTAGGCGTTGGTGTTGGAGGTACTTTTGATAAGGTAACACTTTTGGCTAAAAAAGCCTTAATGAGAGATTTAGACAAGTCCCATCCAGAAGAATTTTATAAGAATTTAGAGGATGAACTTTTAGAAACCATAAACAATATGGGCATAGGACCCCAGGGTTTTGGTGGTAGAACGACAGCCCTAAAGGTTAGTATGGAGTATTATCCCACTCATATAGCTGGTTTGCCAGTGGCAGTAAATATAAATTGCCATGCTACTAGACATAAAGAAGTTATATTATAGGAGGGGATAATATGAAAAAAACTTTAAAAACACCATTAAATAGAGAAGATTTAAAGGATATAAAGGCAGGAGATGATGTCTATATTACAGGCTATATCTACACGGCAAGAGATGCTGCCCATAAGAGGCTTATAGAGGCTCTGGATAGGGGAGAAGATATGCCTATAGATGTAAATGGGGCAGTTATATACTATGTTGGACCTACTCCAGCTAAAGAAGGACAGGCAATTGGTTCAGCAGGGCCAACTACCAGTCTTAGGATGGATGCCTATACTCCACAACTATTAGACCAAGGGCTAATGTTGATGATTGGAAAAGGCGCTAGGAACCAGGAGGTAAAGGATAAAATAGTTGAAAAAGGTGCAGTTTATTGTGCAGCTATTGGTGGAGCAGCAGCCCTAATAAGTAGGAGCATAAAAACGGCAGAAATTATAGCCTATGAAGATTTAGGAGCCGAGGCCATTAGGAAGCTATATGTAGAAGATTTTCCTGTTACTGTAATAAATGACTCTAAAGGTAATGACCTATATGAATTAGGAAGAGAGGAGTATTTGAAGTGGAAGGAAGAAAAGTAGAAATTTTGAAGCCTGCAACTGCAGGGTCAAGTGAATCCAATGACATCTTAATAATGATATCTCCTGGAGATGGAAGTGTTGATATTAATTTAGAATCTGTAGTACTTAAGCAATATGGAGACCAAATAGAAAATGTAATTAGGCAGACCCTAGAAGAAGAAGGGGTTAGGAGTGTGAAACTAATTGCTAAAGATAAGGGAGCTTTAGATTTCACAATAAAAGCAAGAGTTAGAGCAGCCGTAGGGAGGGGAATATAATGAACTACAAGACTTTATTATTTATTCCTGGCAATAACCCTGGAATGTTGCAAAACTCAGATATTTTAGGAGCAGATGGAGTAATAATAGACTTAGAGGATGCTGTAGCTATTTCTGAAAAAGATACGGCTAGAGCATTAGTTGTAGAGTATTTAAAAACTTTTAAAAGGACAAGTCCAGCCTTTATAAGGATAAACCCATTGGGAAGTCCATTTTTTATGGACGACCTAGATGCAATTATAGGATTGGATATTGAAGGGATTGTACTACCAGTTTCTAGTGTAGAGTCTATGAGGGCCTTAGATGAATATTTAAATAAGGCGGAGAGTAACTTTAAAATAATATCCCTAGTAGAAACAGCCCTAGGACTAGAAACTGTATTTGATATAGTTAAGGAATCAGATAGGATAGTAGGAGTGTTTTTAGGAGCTGAGGATATGACCTTAGACTTAGGGGCTAAGAGGACCAAGGAGTCTAAAGAAATAGAATATGCAAGGTCTAAGATAATTGCAGTATCAAAAGCCTATGGAATCCAAGCAATAGATACACCATTTACAGATACAGATGATGAACGAGGGCTTATAGTGGATACTAAATATGCTAAAGATATGGGTATGACAGGTAAATCACTTATAAATCCAAGACAAGTTCAAGTAGTAAACAAAATATTTGCACCAACTAAGGAGGACATAAGATATGCACTTAGAGTTGTTGAAGGATTAAAGAGTGCAAAAGAAAAGGGACTGGGAGTATTTTCCTTAGAGGGGAAAATGGTTGATGCTCCAATAATACTTAGGGCATTTAACTTATTAAAGATGAGTGGAGATTTTGAGGAGGAATATAATGACTTACTTAAATAATTTAGATATAGAAAAAATCAATATATTAGACCCCTCAGCTTATCCAATTAAAGGAAAGAAAGCTAGTAAGCTTTATCAAGATATAAACTTATTACTGGATAAATTAGAAGTAAAAGATGGGGATTCAATATCCTTCCACCATCACTTAAGAAATGGTGATAGGGTTTTAAATTATATAATGAAAGAACTTCAATCTAGAGGGTTAAAAGATTTAACCCTAGTGGCAAGTTCAATCTTCCCTTGCCACAGTGAGATTGTCCCCCTAATAGAAGATGGGACTATAAAGAATATAATAACTTCTTATATTTCAGGCGAGGTTGCCCAAGTAATTAGTAGGGGCAAACTAAAGGGAAATATTATAATGCAATCACATGGAGGTAGGGCAAGGTCTATTTTAAATGGTGAAACTGAAATAGATGTAGCCTTTATAGCAAGTCCCAGTTCAGATGCTATGGGAAATATTTCAGGGGTTAATGGAGAAAACACTTGTGGATCATTGGGATATGCCATAGCTGATAGCATGAAAGGAAAAGCTGTAGTAGCTGTAACGGACAGTATTTTAGAATACCCTAACTATCCAGCTGATATATGTGAAGACTATGTAGACTATATTTTAAAGGTTGATTCAATAGGCTACAAAGAGGGAATTGTTTCAGGAACTACTATGGTTACTAAAGATCCAATAGGACTTAAAATCGCAAAAGATACCTTAAAAGTTATGGAAGCTACTGGCTTGTTAAAGGAAGGTTTTAGCTACCAATCAGGAGCAGGAGGGATTTCTTTAGCAGTTACAGACAACTTAAAGGAATATATGAAGTTGAATGGTATAAAGGGAAGCTTTGCATCTGGTGGTATAACAGGATATCTAACAAATATGCTGGAAGAAGGTTTATTTGATAATTTATTTGATGTCCAGTGTTTTGACTTAGAGGCCATAGAATCCTTAAAGAGAAACCCAAATCATCTAAGAATGAGTGGGTCTCTGTATGGGAACCCAGAAGTATCAGCAGTTGTTGATAACTTGGATATAGTAATACTGGGCGCTACAGAAATAGACTTAAATTATAATGTAAATGTTAGTACGGGATCGGATGGAGTTTTAATGGGAGGATCTGGTGGTCACCAAGACACAGCAGCAGGAAGTAAGGTTTCCATCATAGTTTCTAAGCTATTTTCATCAAGGATACCAGTTATTAAAGATAGGGTAGATGTAATTAGCACACCAGGTAGTACCATTGATATATTTGTTACTGAAAGAGGAATTTGTGTAAATCCATTGAGGAAGGACTTAATAGATGCCTTTAGACAAGCAGACATTAAAATCACTACAATGGAGGACTTAAAGGCCTACCAAGATTCAGTAATAGGAGTTCCAAATGTAATAGAAAAAACAGATAGAATTATAGGTATATCAGAATACAGGGATGGAAAAGTCCTAGATTATATATATGAAGTTAAATAAGTTAATAAAAATACAAGAGTCTTAGAGCTACTCTTGTATTTTTTTGTTTTAAGCTAAATAGTAAGATGGATAAATTAGCTTTATGTTATAATAAATTTTATAGAAGGTTTAATAAGCCTATTAAGGTCATAGGAGGTAAATATGTTTGTTGACAAGGTTAATTTAAAAAGTATTTATGAATTGGAAGAAATAAAAGACTTCTTAAAAGACAAGGGAATATACTATAAGCTAGCAGATGCAACTTATATAGTGAGAGATAAGGGCAAAATAGTTGGAACAGGTTCACTAGATGGGAAGTTATTAAAATATTTTTATGTAGATGATGCCTACAAGGGACTAGGACTTATGGCAAAAATATATAATGCTATTTTAGAAGATTTATTTAGCCTAGGTTATACAAATCATTTTGTATTTACCAAGCCAGAAAATGAAAATATATTTACATCATTGGGACTTAAAAAGGTTGAAGAGACAGACAAGGTTTTATTATTGGAAGGAGGTTTCTCGACCTATCCCAAGTGGATTAGTCAAATAAAATTAGAATTAAATCCTAGGACAATTAATAGGGGGGCTATAGTGATGAATATGAACCCTATGACCCTAGGCCACAAATACTTAATTGATAAAAGTTTGGAAATAGCTGATGAACTTATAATATTTGTAGTAGAAGAGGATTTGTCTATATTTCCATATGGGGACAGATTAGCTATAGTAAAGGAAGTATACAAGGAAGACCCAAGGGTAAAAATATTTGGAAGTGGAGAATATATAATTTCTAGAAATACATTTCCAACTTATTTTTTAAAAGAAGAAGATGATATGTTAAGTGAATATACAAGCTTAGATGGAAAAATATTTGCTAGTAAAATTGCCAAAGATTTAGATATAAAGTGTAGGTTTTTTGGAGAAGAGCCAATAGACAGGGTTACAGCTAATTATAATAGAAGCTTAGAGGAAATATTAAAAGGATACGGGATTAAGACCTATATTTTTCCAAGAAAAAATATAGGGGAAAAAATAATAAGTGCTTCTTATGTAAGGGATTTAATTAGGAAGGAAAATAATTTATGGAAAGACCTACTAGTCAAACCAAGTATAAGACTACTTGAAAGTAAAAAGGGAAAAACGATTATAGAAAGATTAAAAAAAGATTTAAAAAATTGAAATCTGTACCCAATGTTACATATAAAGTCTAATTAATAGGATAAAATTCAAATTAGAAAGACTTTAAGGGGGAGATTAAATGAAATCAATGGAAATATTAAAAAGTGAACATAGGACAATTAAAAATGCCCTAGATAAAATAGAAGAAAAAGCTATTGAAATGTTAAGTGGCGAAATAGATGAAAAATTTATTAGAGATAGTATTTATTTTATAAGGACTTATGCAGATAGACACCATCATGGCAAAGAAGAGGAAATCTTGTTTAAATATATGGTAGAAGAATTGGGACCAACAGCAGAGAAACTTGTTAGGAATGGAATGTTAGTAGAACATGATTTAGGAAGATTTTATATTTTAGAGGCAGAGAATGCTTTAAATGAATATATGGAAGAGGCAAGTGATGCTTTAAGATTAAAACTAATTACTAACCTAATGAGTTATGTTTACCTACTTAGACGACATATAGATAAAGAGGACAATGTAGTTTATAAGTATGGAGAAAATAATCTAGGAGAAGAAGTCAAACTAAAAATCGAAGAAGAAAGCAAGGACTTTGAAGATAGATACTTGGAAGAAGTACTGGAGAAGAATAGGGATTTCATTTTAAATCTTTGCAATTAGGATTAATCGCCTTTGAAAATGGATATAATATATAGACATAAAGAGGAGATGATATTGTGGATAATGTTATTGATTTGCAGTTGGAACATAGGACTATAAGGCAGTTTAAAGATGAGAAGGTTAGTCAAATGACAATGGATAAGCTGTTTCAAGTAATCAATAGAACAGCTACTAGTATGGGTATGCAGGCCTATAGTCTTATTAGGGTAAGTGACAAGGAAAAGAGAAAAGCATTGGCGGAAGTGACGAGTCAAGACTATATAGTTGAAGTTCCAGAATTATTAATATTTGTAGTAGACCAATTTAGGAATAGTCAAATAGGGCTTGAAGCAGGTAAAGAGCCTATGGCTAGTAAAAACATGGATAGTTTTTTCCAAGGCTTTACAGATGGGATATTAGCAGCACAGAATCTCATGCTGGCCATTGAATCATTAGGTATGGGTGGGGTCTATTTTGGCAGTATTTTAAATGATCCAGAAAGGGTAATTGAAATATTAAATTTACCCAAGTTGACCTATCCAATATTAGGAGTAGGATTTGGTTATCCAAATCAAGATCCACAAAAAAAGCCAAGAATGGATATGAAATTAAAGGTGTTTGAAAATGAATATAGGGTGTTTGATAGTTATTCAGATTTAATAAAGGATTATGATGAAGTAATACAAACTTATTATGACCTAAGAGATTCTAATAAGAGATTGGACTCTTTTACCAATCAAGTTATTAACAAATATGGAAGTCACAATGAAAAAAGAGCAAATATGTTAAAGATTATTGAAAAACAAGGTTTTATTTTAGAAGTTTAAATAAGTTTTCATTATAGATGAACACAAAACTTTTAACACTACCTATAAATTAAAAGTGGAAGTTGTTAGACTAGAGGCTAACAACTTCCACTTTTATAGTTTGAAATTTAAATTTTATTTGCGACTAATATATTTTTATAAAACCATTAGAAGTAGTTGCTTTTATTTTGATACCATCAGTAAAGTTTGGAGTAGTTGCCAGTACTTTTTTAGATCCAGAACTTGGTTGCTTATTAATTTCATATACTAAAGATGGTATATCTAGGTCTAAATTACCTGATGATGTTTCAAGATCAAAGATATAATTATAGTCATTATTATATACTTTGCAATCTATATCCCCGTTATTAGTAGATATATCTACTAATTTTAGTTTATCGATATCTAAGTCTCTTACATTAATTCTACCATTTGAAGTATTTAAATAAACCTCTTCCACCATAGATCCATCTAAAGATATGGAACTATTTGTAGTTTTTAGCCTAGATTGATTAGCATCTAAGTCGTTAACTATAATTTTAGAATTACTAGTCTTAGCAGAAATATTATTAGTCTTAATCATCATTAAAAGAATACTGGAATTACTAGTGTTAAGGTCGATTTCATCAGATATAACATCTCTGACTTCAATACGCCCATTTTTAGTAAGAGCAGTAAGATTTTTAAACTTACTATTATAAGTATCTATTGAACCATTGCTAGTACTTATATTTATAGTATTACTTTTTATATTTTCGACTAAAACTTGTCCATTACTAGTTTCTAAAGAAATATGATCATATTCTCTATTAGGAACTAATATATCTAAGTCTATTGAAATATTATTCTTATACTTTGGTAGAAATGTTACTTTCCCATTTTCTTCAAAAAAATCAAAATAAATTTCCCCGTCATCTAACACACCTTTTTTGTAATCACATTTAGAGTGGATTAGAACTTTATCCCCCTCTGTCTTATGGATTCTTATTTTTCCATTGACAGATTTAAAATCCAACTTAACATTTTCAATGTGAGAAATATCAATATCAGCATTGTTGTTAATAGTTTCGTAATTATTCCCTATATTTAAATTAGAGCCAAATTCTTTAATTTCATCAATAGACCTAGACAATAGGTTTCCCATATCATTACCTAATTCACCTAAAGCATTGAATATTTGATTAGTAATATTTTTATCAGAGTCTTCCTTGTTCTTTGAACCAGAAGACTTAGTATCAATGGCATCGATTAATTCAATAGCTTCTTCAGATGTAATTTTACCTTCTTCTAACATTTTTAAAATCATCATTTTTTCATCTTTCATTGACTATCCCTCTTTTCTTAGTAATTTTAAAGCATCTTCTGTACTAATTTCCCCATTATTTAGCTTAGATAAAACTTCTTTCTTATCAACAGAACTTTCTTTTTCCTCAAGCTCATAACCCAATGACTTAATTAAGTTATCCAATCTACTTTTAACGGTAGGATAGGAAATGTTCAATTCCTTTTCAATTACTTTGATATTTCCTCTATTCTTAATAAAAACCTCAAGGAATGCTCTCTCTTCTCCACTTAATTTGCAAAAATTACAAAGTTCAAACTCACCATCAATATTAGTTCCACAAGAATCACAAGTAAGTTTCGTAACCTTTAATTCATTGGTGCAAATAGGGCAACTCCCAATAACCTCTTTTTTCATTAAATCACCTCTTATGACAATAATATCAAAAATAAAAATAAAGTCAACAAGTTTTTAATAAAATTAATTAAGATATTAATTTTATTAAAAACTAAATTAAAATATTTAAAAAATGATGTATAAAAATATTATATAAATAAGACTCTTATTAATTGTTACCCTAAAGGATAAAAAGCAAAACACACAATAACCAAATTAATTAAAAAATGGAATTAATAGGAATAAAGTCCTGTAATATGGTAAAAGTATAGAGGCTATAAGTGAGAATAGGAAAATTATTTAAAACTTCTATTTTATTTCTTTCATTTATGGCAATATATTTATAGCTCATAACACCTCCTTTCGTGGTGTTTTTGTCGTTATTAACATTTTACACGAAGTTTGATTTGGTATGAGTTTTTATCTTTTAGATGTGGCACTTAATTATACTTTTTTAACATGTTAAAAAGTATAAGCAACAAAATAAATAAAGCCTGGATGGTGACTATATTTTAACCATCCATTATTTCAGGAGGATAAATATGATAAGAAAATTTGAATTAAGAGACTTGACTGCATGTGCAGAAATTATGATGTCAGTATATAATAATGAGCTTTGGCAATGTCGTTGGTCATTAGATACAGCAAAAGACTATTTGAGGGATTATGCGGAATGTAAAAAATTCATTGGATATGTATTAT
>CAZRYA010000068.1:0-8876 GCA_964604235.1 uncultured Tissierellaceae bacterium
TCATAAAAAGCTACTCCTAAGCCTTCTACATTACCAAAGAAAGCCATGGCTGCTGCTGCCCAAATCATAGCTATAATTCCCTCTGCTATCATTGAACCATAGAATATCTCCCTACCTTGGCTCTCCTTGTCCATACACCTAGCCATCATTGGTGATTGGGTAGCATGGAAGCCACTAATTGCACCACAAGCTATAGTCGTAAACAACATAGCCCAAACCGGAAGTCCTTTTGGGTGTAAAGAAGTCATAGTAAAGGCTGGTAAACTATATCCATCTGCTACTATTTTAAATCCTATTCCTCCAGCCATTATAAGTAAGGATAAACCAAATATAGGGTAAATTTTTCCAATTATCTTATCTATTGGCAGTATAGTTGCCAAGAAGTAATAGGCAAAGATTATTAGCAACCATGTATTAAAATTTCCTATTCCAAATAAATTCAAATTCGTAAGTAAATTAGCTGGTCCTGTCATAAATACAGTACCTACAAGTACTAGTAAGACAACTGAGAAAACTCTCATTATCTTCCTTGCACCTTCTCCTAAGTAGATTCCTACTACTTCTGAAATACTCTGTCCATCATGTCTAACTGATAGCATGCCTGAAAAATAATCATGTACTCCACCTGCAAAAACACTTCCTAGTGCTATCCAAACAAAGGCTGCTGGTCCAAAAAGCGCTCCCTGAACAGCCCCAAAAATTGGTCCAAGTCCTGCTATATTTAACAACTGAATTAAGAAAACCCTAGGTTTACTCATTGGAGTATAATCAATACCATCTTCCAACCTATGAGCAGGTGTTATTCTGCTGTCATCAGCTCCAAAATGTTTATCCACATATTTTCCATAAGTAAAATAACCTATAACTAATACTAAAATTCCAATAATAAATTGTGTCATTTCCCTTCCTCCTTATATATTTTAATCTAATTATATATTAAGAAGTAACTAGAAAATGTCATTAGGAGACAAGATACATTATTTTAAAGCTAAGTTGCACTTAGGAAAGATAAGATGCAAAAAATTTATCATATATTTATTCTATATTCATAATTTCTTTAAATTCTTTAACATAATTTCTACTTACAGGTATATTGTGTTCATAGTTTCTAAGCTTTATATTAAGTGTCGAATTAAACCAAGGCTCTATCAATTCTATATGCTCTAAATTTAAAATAAAAGACTTATGGCTCCTGAAGAACTTCCCTCTTGGCAACTTATTTACAAAGTCGTTCAAAGTCAAATATGAAGTGTATTTTCCATCTATGGCATATATAGTAGTAAGCTTGTCTTCAACAGTTATAAATACTATATTAGAATACTTAATTGGAATCATCTTATCTTCACTATGTAAGGTTATCTTATCAATAGTCTTATTCTTATTTCCCTCTATATATTCCATCAGTAAATCCAGTCTTTCATCTTGGTCATCTTTTTTGAAAACTTTATTTTCCAAGGCCCTAACTATTTCATCCTCATCTATTGGCTTTAAAATATAGTCTATGGCATTTACTTTAAAGGCTTCTAGGGCAAACTTGTCAAAGGCTGTTACAAATATTATCTTTGGAGCCTTCTTCTTGTCCATAAGGATTCTTGCTACATCTATTCCACTTATTTGTGGCATCTTTATATCAAGAAATATCAGGTCTGGTTTTAAGTCCTCATTTAACTTAAGGGCTTCCATAGCATTAGATCCTTCCCCTACCACTTCTATTTGGCCTATTTTCTCTAAAATATATCTAAGTTCATCTCTAGCTGGTTTTTCATCATCAATTATCAAACTCTTAATCAAGAATAACCACTCCTTACTTTGGTATATAAATATTTACCTGTGTTCCCTCTCCTAACCGACTAAATATTTGTAGACCATAAGGGTCCCCATATTTATTCTTTAATCTTTCATTAACATTCCTAATTCCTATCCTATCTGTCACCTCTTCTTCTGACAAAAGATAGGATATTAGTTTATCCTCCATACCAACCCCATTGTCCCTTACAAGTATATGGGTGTGTTTTGGCTTATTCCTTGCAATTATTTCAACACTCCCCCCCTTTAAGCTATTACATATACCATGCTTAACTGCATTTTCTACAAGAGGTTGGATTATTAAGGCTGGTAGGTCACAGTCTATATTGTCTGGTATATCATAAACTACATTTAGCCTATCTCCAAACCTTGCTTTTTCTATGGCTATATAGGACTTTACATTTTCCACCTCTTCAATTAGGGGAATATCATTAAGATTACTGTTTAAGTTATTTCTAAAGTATTGACCTAAATGGTTGACAACAAGCTTAGCTTCATCAGGCTTAGTCCTAATCATAGAGGATATCGTATTAAGGGCATTAAATAAAAAGTGAGGATTAATTTGAGCCTGAAGTGCCTTAAGTTCAGACCTAGAAACTAACTCTTTTTGATATTCAATTTTCCCAAGTTCTATCTGGGTGGATAGTATTTGTGCCAGGCCTAGGGCCAACTCCACTTGGACCTTAGTTATTGCGTTTTCCTTAGCCTTATATAGCTTCATTGCCCCAATTACCCTGTCCCCTTCTTTTAGGGGAACGATTATAGCTGATTTCAGCTTGCAATTTTCATCTAGGCAGGATATTTCTTCCTTAGTATTAGAAATTTGGTAGACTCCCATATCAATAGCCCTTTTAGTGACTTCCGTCTGAAGGGGAATCCCATACTTGTGGTGGTCTTCACCAACACCTACATGGGCTATTATTTTATCCCTATCTGTAAATGCAATGGCATCTAGCTCAACATTTTCCTTTATTATATAGGCTATCTTCTCAGCAGTTTCCCTATTATATCCCTTCCTAGAATACTTTAAGGTCTTGTCTGCAATCTTCAGGGCCAATTGAGCCTGGTGGGCAGATTCATTTTCTATCTCCTTTAAGATGCTTTCTGCTATAGACATGAAAACTGCAATTCCTATAGCATTGGCTATTATCATAGGAAAACCTATTACCTTAACTAGCTCTAAAGCCTCTCCATAGGGCCTGGCTACAAGTAATATTATTAGCATCTGAATAATTTCTGCCAATACCCCAAATATAAAAGAAAAAAAGAATTTATGCTTAGATTCATCGTACTTCTTTTTTAAAAAACCACCCATAAGTCCTTCTACTACAGTTGAAATTGAACAAGCCAGGGCTGTAAAACCTCCTATGTCTGATACTAGCCTGTGACCTCCTGCTATTAATCCTGATACTAATCCAACTACTGGGCCTCCTAAAAGACCTCCTACAAAGACGCCTATTACTCTTGCGTTGGCTATTGCCCCCTGAATGTGAATTCCAGTATATGTTCCTATAATGCCAATAATCCCAAAAATGAGAGATAAGATTAACATATCTCTCATTTCTAATTTCTTCTTTGATATAAATTTTTGAAACATACCTACCCTAGATAAGGCAAGAGCTAAGGCGATTATTAAAGTTACCCTATTAGTTAAATTATTGAAAACTAATGTAAAAATAATATCACCTTTTCCTTTTAAGCTTCTATTTCTTCTGTTAAGCTTATTATTTCATCTATCATTCTTCCAATGTGTTCTATTGTATTTCTAAGTGGCTCTTCTGTTGATATATCTACTCCGGCCATTTGTGCCAGTTCAAGAGGGGTCTTTGAACCTCCTGCCCTTAAAGTATCTAGCCATGGCTCTATATTTTTCTTATCTTCTAAAACCTTCTTACTTACTTCTGTTGCAACAGTTAATCCAGCGCTATAAGTATATGGATATAGGCCCATGTAGTAGTGAGGCTGTCTCATCCAGGTAAGCTCTGCACCTTCTGTTATTTCAACAGCATCTCCCCAGAATTCTTCCAATACATTTCTCTTAATTTCATTTAGGCTAGAAGCTTGAACAGACCCACCCTCTTCAATTATCTTATAAACTTCCCTCTGGTAGGCTGCTTCTAATAAATGGGTCACAAAATTATGGTAGTAAGTATTTCCTACTATAGTTGAAAGTACCCATCTTTTCATCCTAGAATCTTTAGCGTTTTCCATTAAATAATTTCCCATCAATATCTCATTCATAGTAGAAGGTGCCTCTACAAAATAAGTTGAAATATCTGAGTTAAATATATTTTGATTTTCATGCATCAAATAGAAGTGTCCAGCATGGCCTAGTTCATGGGCCAGGGTAAATACCTCTTTCATTCCTCCACTAAATGATGTCAATATAAATGGATTAGACCCATATGGAGTTGCACAAAAAGCCCCTGTAGACTTACCCTTGTTTTTAGCAAAATCTATCCACCTATTATCATAAGCTTTTTTCATTATATCTAAATACTCTTCACCCATAACAGATAGGGCTCCAAAAATATATTCTTTTGACTCTTCTATTGTTATCTGTGGGTCATATTCAGGATCTATAGAAACCTTTAAATCTGCAAAAGTCATCTTATCTAACTTGTAAATTTTCTTAATTAAATTAGCATACTTTCTCATATGAGGTGCTAGTTCTGTCATAATCAAATCAATCTGCCTATTATACATAGCCATATCTACTTTTTGTTCATCTAGCAAGCTCTCATATACATTTTTATAGGCCCTAAGATCAGATATGGTCTTCTCTGTCTGAACATGGGTCTGATAGGCTGACGCTATTGTATTTTCATAAGCTCGTAAAACCTTATGGAATTCTTCAAAGGCAAGTCTTCTTACCTTTGTATTAGGGTTTATCTCTAACTCTTCTTCGAAAACCCCAAAGGTCATTGGATACTTTTCACCATCAACCTCTAAAGTTGGGAAAGTCATATCTACTAGTTTAGCATTGTCATAAACACTGTAGGCCCCATTAATAGTTGGTGATAGGGCTGATATTACTCTTTCTACATCTTCCCCTAGGCTGTGGTCTTTCTTATTTAGAAGGTCTTCTAAGTAGTTTTTGTAGCTTCCATCTAAGCCTATGGCTGATTTTATTATGGCTTCTTCATTTTTTAAAATTTCAGCCTCTATAAAACTCATTCTACTAGAAATTTGTGAAAATATATTTCCACCCTTCATATATAACTTCTGCCTATTAGGATCTCCTTGGTCTACTGATAATTGTAGGTATGAATAGGATCCTGTCCTACTCATCTTGCCTGAAAAAACCTCTAAGTCTTTTAGACAACTTACAATAGTTTCTGGATTATTTAAGTTTCCCTTGTAGCTTTTTTCAATATCCTTTGAAATAGTCTCCAGCTGTTCAAGGGATTTATTAAAGTCTTCTGGCTTCATTAAAAGTGATAAATCCCACTTTAAGTCTTTGCTGATTTTGCTTCTATCTAAAACTTGATTTTCCATAAAAAACCTCCTTTATCCTTAATAAAATTATATATTACTTACTGGCTATTTACAATTATTAAAGCCTATTTACTAGGATATTTTCTTAGTTTTTAAAGCCTTGCTATTAATTTAGCCCCAATATATAAACTTGCCAAATTGGACACTAGTCCAAAGCTGAGGACTTTTAACCTGCTAGCTTCTTTTAAAAACCTCATATAGGCTATAGGCTCCAATACTACTACCAAAAGTTCCATAAAAATATAGGCCATAGTTAAGCTATAGGCACTAAGTGTATTTAGGCTATTTATCCAAATATTAATTCCAGCTTGGCTTACTATATTTACAAGAAAAAATATTTTCCAAGACCTCCTATCCCTAAATCCAAATAAGTAAAATATAAGCCCTTCTATTAATATGGTTATAATCACCCTAACTCCAACCATTTTAATAGACCTAATCATACTCTCGCCACTTTTTAGTTGTTTATTTTCATAATCTAAGCTGTATATATTCCTATAAGCCATGCCTTCACTAGCTAAACTTATATCAAAACTTTCATCCCTAGCTAATATTTTAAAATTATAGTTTTCTATCTTACTTATATCCCTGAGTTTAACTTGGAAGATAGTCTCTAAAAGTTTTTATCTCCATCTAAGCTATGCTCAGTGTTTTCGTCATAGATAATAATCTCTTCAACCCCGTAACTATTTGGAACTATAATAGATATATAGGGTGGTTCTGCTGCATTTGCAAATACAAGCTTTGGAATTGAGACTAGGCCTATAAGTATAAATAAAAACTTTTTCATAAACATTCTCCTAAATTAATTCTAAAAAAAGAGCCTAATAACTCTTCCAGTTACTAGGCTCTACTCATATGTCTACTCTCCCAAATATCCTGCTTGAATTAAGGCCTTAGTTGATTCATCTAACCTAGCTTCACTTACCAGCACAATAGGCCCTGTACAACCCATTCCACTTTCAGCATAAATTCCTGCCTTCCAAAGGGCCTGAACTGCATCTTCTAGGTCCATTATCTCCACACCTGATATTTGTCCTGTTACCACCTCTTTAGCTGGTGCTTCCACCTTGTCACTTACTACTTCCTTACTAGACTTAAGTTCTTCTAATAACTTGTCTAAACCAGCCTTTCTAGCTTTTTCAAATTCATCTTTTGCAACAGCCCTATAGTCTCCCCTAACTAAATCTGCAGCATATTTAATAGCACCTTCAATTACAGGAGCCCCAGAAGCCCTTGAGATAATCATAACTAAGGAGTCATAATTCTCAGAAATTCCAGGCCCATATCCATATCCTAGAGATTCATAACTTCCTCCTGAGCTAAAGGATGAAAGCATCTTTGTAATTACATTTCCTGTTAAGGGATCCATTACAATAACATCAGCTGCCCCTGTCAATATATCATTTCCTCTTAGAATGTATCCCCCATCAGATCTTTTAGATTCTGCAAAATTTATTGGATAACCATTTTGCTCTAGCTTTTTTACTAAGCTAGCTGCTGTTCTAGCTCCCTCTACATTTAAAAATCCTACTGTTGGATTTTCATTCCCACATGCCTTAGCAGAAATAATTCCATATAGGGTATTTAGAACCATTCCTTCCACCTTATCTGTTGATGAAGTTCCAGTAGTTGTACTTATATATACATCTCTTCCTGTTGATGGTGCAATACACTTTCCAACTGTTGAAACCCCTATAGGAAATGGGTAGTGCATTGAAACTGCTCCCTGAATACTTCCATCTCTTAGTAGGCCTTCCATTATCTTATGGGCATCATCTTCACAGTCTGCCATTTTACAGTCTAGTAATGGATGGGTTTCTGTCCCTATATAAACTACATCTATGCCTGATTTAACAGCATTTACAGCCCCTGCTATAACATTGGCTTCTCCATGTTCTGAACCTATTCCAGTAACTCCTATCTTAACATTTCCCCCAAAAGAACCTGTCTCCAATCCTTTTGCTATATCTTCAAATGTTTTCGCTAGCATTTCTTTAATTCTATTATCCACAATTAATCCTCCTTTAGAAGACTTTGTGCAAAATCTTTCATTGCATTTGCTATATAAGATTTTATTTCTTCTTCTGATATATTAGATTTCTCTTCAACTCCTGTGTTTTTCTCCACTAGGAAAGAAACCCCATCAAATAAGTTAGTCATACGTCCTAGGAATAGACTTCCCTTTCCTATAAGCATTAGGTTATCCATCTTTCCACTTAATATATCTTCTCTAGCAAATCCTAAACAAGGTACTCCTGATGGTATATGACCTTGAGTTGGTGCCCAACCTACCATTCCATGCTTATCTATAAAGTCATTTAACTCTGTTCTTTCTATCTGGCCTAACTTTACTGCAAGGGCTCCAATCATCTTATAGTTAGACATTGGTACATCTCCTGCTCCTGCTGGCTTAGTAACCTCTGGGTTTTGCATTTCAACTGCATACTTATCTATATCAGTAATCTTTCTACCTGCCTTAGTCAGTGGCTCAGAAGTAAGTGATGAAATAACAGCTTGAGGTGCTGATCCCGTATCAACAGTATGTCTTCCAAGTATGTCTAGGTTTATTTCAGGGTTTATTCCATCGTTCTTAGTAACAAGAACTGCAAATCCACCTACTATATCTTCCAATATAGGCATTCCCTTTTTAACATGGTCTTTTCCATTCATTCCAAGCTTTGCAGTAGATCCTCCTGCTGCAACAATTACCTTGTCAAAAGTTCCTGCTTTTACTAGTGAAGCTGCTTGAATTAATGCATGAGTTGGTCCTGCACAAAATCCTCTAACGTCTGAACCAGTGGCATTTTTCAGTCCAGCCATCTCTCCTACAGCCTTGGCAAAGTTCCCTCCACCTCTTTGGTTCATATCTCCACAAGCTTCTTCTGAACACTCAATTACATATTCTACTTCTTCAGGTTGTAGATCATTTTTAGCTAATAAATGCCAAGCTGCTAATACTCCTGAAGCCTTTGATACAAGGTTTTCAAGTATTACATGAGCATTTAAGTTTACATCTACATCATGAGCTCTTTTTACACAACCAACTAATTCTCCATTATTATAAAGCCCTTCTGCATCTTGTTCATTTACAAACTTCTGGATATCAGCTATATCGTGACCTTCTTTTAGTTTAGCTACAAATTCATCTTTAATTAATGGATGTTTCTCTAATTTTGGTTTAACTTCTGCAGTAAACTCTTTTGATAATAACACAAGATCAAATACGTCTGATATCTTGATAAGACCAATAAACTCATCTTGTGGCATTATTTCACCAAATTTACCATCTCTTTTAGCATCAGCTACATCTTTATCGAACCATGGTTGCTCAATTGTTTTTAGCTCTTCTGGTTTATGATTTCCAATATAAACTTGATTAGGCATATAATTAACTGCTTTATCAAAGCTACGTATATGCTTTGGCAACTCTTTTAAATACTCAGAGTCTGGATGTAAATATCTTTCTGTTGTCTGAGTTGTACCATTGTGAATAATCATATCTGGTGCATGCACCAATACATAAGATGTTCCTTTTACTACTGAATAATTCATATGTCCACCTCCATAAA
>CAZRYA010000069.1:0-6865 GCA_964604235.1 uncultured Tissierellaceae bacterium
ATCAGCATATATCTTATTTGCATATAATTTATTTCCTATTAGCCTATTATATAAAACTGCAATGGAGTTTATCTTCCTATACTTAGTCCTAAGCTCTAATTCTATTAAGTTTTTGATTGAATCCTTGTCATCTGATACATATAATTCAAAAACATATTGAATCTCACTAAAAAACTCATTGTTATAGGCCTCTTGATAAGTTTCAGAAAGCTTTAAAAGCTCCTTAATATCATCTAATTTGTTATTTACATTGGCAATTAATAGGTAGGTATATATTACCTTCCTAATCTTATGGTAATACTTTATCTCTTCATAGGTGGCTATTGTATAATTTAGCTTTTCAATGTCTAAAATACCTGTTTTTGAATAATCCATAAGATTATATTTATGATTAATACTAAGGTCTATCCTCTTCCTATCAAAACACCTGTTTACTTGTCTTGCTATTTTAAAATGGTGGCTGGCCCTATCACTATTTCCTAAATACATATAAGAACTAGCCAAATAGTAATTGTATAAACCTGAGGTATATTGATCTAACTTAGCATTTCTTTCAACCCTCTTTAGGTAATCAATATTTCTTACTATTACCTTAAAGTTCCCCTCACTTAAGGCTAGAAATCCTATTTGTATATAGGTTCTAAACTTTAAATTATTATCATTAACTTCCTCGACATCATTTTTTATACCATACAGGATATTTTTAGCTTTTTCAATTTCAAAAGTATCTACGTATATAGATGCTAGTTCTAACTTAAACAAGACTTGGTAGTATTTTAAATTGTATCTTTTAGCCATATTTACTCCTTGGCTATAAGTTACTATCCCATCTTCCATCCTTCCTAGCCTATGAATAAACAAGCTTCCCATGTTATATAGTACATCTAAATGACCTACTACATTGTTATTGTTGTCATAGAACAAAATGCTCTTCTTAAAATAAAGTAGGGCTTTTCCATAGTCTTTATCCGACTCTGCCTTTAGAGCCAATAAGTTATAGTATTGTCCGCTATACTCATTTAAGCCATGCTTAAGTATATTAGACTTTATACATTTTAAGGCTGAAGATACTTCATCTTTATTCTTATGTTTTAAATAATATTCCACCTTTAGTATTTCACTAACTACTAGGCCTTCCACGCTCTTCCTTCCTATTGACCTATTCCTTATGGTTTCTATTTTAGGAATGACATTTGTATCAGATTGACTTATTGTGTACTTAATATTTAAAAATTCCCCATTTATATAATAGTCAAACTTATCTAAAACTATACTCAGGGCAATGTACTCATCTATATATTTACTAATACTATCATAATCCTTTTGCTTATAGTAAAAGTCTAACATCTCATTTATAACTTCTAATTTTATTAAATCATTTTCAGATTTAACTAAGTTATATATACTCCTAAGCAAGAGTATATAATTAGAGTCATATTTGTTCTCAAAAGACTTGATTTTGCCAATCATCAAGTCTAAAACCTGATCTTTTTTTCCAGCCTTAAACAAATGTTCAATTAACTGTTCTAACCTGTAAATATTATCTGTCTCTTCTTCATCTATAATCTCAGCAATTTTCTCATGAATCTGCCTCTTCTCAGCTTCATCCATATTGTTTAAAATCATTCTTTTAAGCTCTATATTTAGGATAAAATAGCCATTTCCCCACTCCATAATGGTCTTATCTATTATCCTCATATCTTCCATCTCTGTAAATTCTCTATCAAATTGCCGTTTGCTTAACTTGGATAAGGTTAAAATAGTATCCTTGTCTATAGGGTTGGAAAATATGGCCATAGGTTTAACTATGCTCCCATATTTTTCTTCTACTTCATTAAATTGATTTTTTATTTCATTGTCTAAGTCGTCTGTCAGATTTATCTCAGAAAACCTGTCTATATTAATATACCAATAACCTTCATCATCAATGTAAATTTCATCTTTCTCAAATAAAACTTTAATAATATGCTCAATAAACCTTGGGTTACCTTCACTTTCCCTATAGCAATAGTCTACGAAATCTTCATCTATCTCTCCGACACCTAAAATATTATTTATCATATTCTTAGTATTTTCCCTATCTAAGTTTTGAAGGTCTTTGTAGATAACAATATCACTATTAACCCACTCATCTATTTTAGTAGTTAAAAGTTCATTATTATTCCTATCCTTATCATAGGTACCCATTATAAAAACATTTTTTATATTGGAGTTATTAGCTATATAATCCAATATCATTATCATATTATCTTGCAATAACCAAGTATCATCCATTACTATATAAACCCTATTATTTTGAGTAAGTGCCTTTAAATATTCAGCTGTTTTTTCGAAAAAGCCCATATATATATGTTCTTTTTGTTCTTCATCCATACTTCCATTTTTAAACTTGGACTCCAATGATTTAGCCGCGTTATAAAATCCTGCTCTTAGTTCTTCTGGTATGTCCTTTATGGACTCATCTATAAAATTTAAAATTAGACTAAACTCATTTTCTTGCTCTGTTGAAAATATGGTGTAGACCTTCCCCCCGT
The DNA here is from genome assembly GCA_964604235.1 of uncultured Tissierellaceae bacterium. Taxonomy (GTDB): domain Bacteria; phylum Bacillota; class Clostridia; order Tissierellales; family Tissierellaceae; genus CAZRYA01. Next base: position 2,535 of record CAZRYA010000069.1, read on the forward strand.
AAAAATGAACTCTGTACTTCAATTCATTTAACAGTCTAGTTTTACCTACTCCTGCTGATGAACTAAAAACTATTCCCTTAGACCTTAGGTAGGATGTTTTATAAACTTCCTTTATTATCCTAAGCTCATCTTTTCTACCAACTAAAATAGAATCTAATTGTATTTTCTCTCTTTGTTTTCTAAAGTTCACACTATAATTCATATTAAAAGTTGCGTTTAAGTCGTTAATTTTTTTATATAAATTAATTTCATCTGAATTATAGGGATTAGTGAGCCCTTTTATAATATTTATTAATATCCTTCTATTTTTAATATCTTCCAGCTCTTCATAGTTTCTAAATACAAAGTCCTCTGGATTTCTAACTGTATAATTTTCAATTAACAAATACTTTATCAATACGCCTATTGAGTAATAATCTGCAAATTTTGTATCTAACCCGTTATCTGGAAGAAATTTACTCATCATAGGATCGTATTCACTTATATAGTTTTTCTCTACGATTTCTATTAAATTTGTAAATTTTATTTGTTTTTTATAGCTTATATAAATCTCCTCTGGATTTAAATGGCCATATAAGAAACCTCTAAAATGTAAATAACTTATCAGATCTAAGGTGCTTAATATTATGTTTATCCTCTCTTTAAAAGATAGGTCTTCAACTAGACTATGAAGGCTATCACCTTTTATCTGTTCAAATACACTATAATACCTGTATTCTTTGTCATCCCCCTTCATAATATTAAACCTATATGACTTTTGTAAATTTTTATGTTTTATAGATGATATGTTTTTAAAATTATTTATAAAATGATCTATTAAATCGGATTTAACAGTTTTTTTATATAATTTAAGCATTTTAGGACTACCTTTGTCCCATAAGTCTGATACAAGGTATAAATCATAATCTCTATAACTATCTACAAGGCTTTTGCTTTTATATCTATTATCTATAATACTCATTCTCATTCTCCTATTTGCGTATTATTAACCTCTATTTTTATATTACCCACTTATATTCAAAAAATTTAAACTAATATTCTAAAAGCATTATTCAGAACTTCAAAAGTTGCTGGTAAATGAGACCCCTTCTCTCCATCTATATCTATTGGAACTTCAGAATCAGATGATATTGATATTTTTTTTGTTTTAAAATAAACTACATGTGGATTTTTTATATGTTCTCCGCTGAATATTTTTATAAATACATTGGCCAACTCACTAATTTCTGCATCTCTTATAATAATTACATCCATGTAACCATCTAAAACATCAGCCATAGGAGCTATTTTTTTAAAACCTCCTATAGAAGAGCTATTGGAGATTAAGAAAAGTAGTATTTCCTCCTCATTAGTATATTCTTCAGATTCAATTTTCACACTAATAGGTTCTATTCCCTGAGTTGCTAATTCTTTTAAGCCTTCAACATAATAGGCTGCCCTACCAAAGATTAATTTAGCCTCTGCTGGTACTTGATAGGCAACTTTAGTAAGAATACCTCCTGCTGCCACATTTACAAAATAGTTTTCTCCCGTCTTTCCTAAATCAACATCTACAGTATGCCCATTTTCAATCATTTCAAAAAATTCTGTTGGTGTTTTTGGTATTTCCATATGAGTTGAAAAGTCGTTTACGGTTCCTGAAGACAATATTGCAACAGGTATCTTCCTGCCTCCTAAGGCAATTCCATGTGCTACTTCATTAACTGTTCCGTCTCCACCACTTACAATCAAAATATCCCAATCTTCTTTACATGCTCTTATAGTTTCATCCATTGCATCGTTCTTCTTCTTAGTCTCAAATTTATTTACTGTATAGCCTCCATCTAATAAGAGCTTAATTATTCTTTCTAATCGTCTATCTATTCCCTGTCTGCCAGAAGAAGGATTTGCAATTATTTTAACTTTTTTCATAAGGACTCCTCCAATTTCATACCTAAATTAATAACATTATTATATCAGTTATTTACAACAATTCCTAAGGTTATTGTTATAATATGTATAAACAGAAAACAATAGACAAGATTTCAATTGAAACCCTGTCTATCTTAATTTATTTCTGTTTAAAATGCCCTTTTAAATAGTCAATAATCTCAATTACCATAGTAACATAACTTGCTACGCTAGTGGCATTATTCGTAAAAGCATAGGCCGTGTCACTTATAGAATCAGAAACGGATTCTACAGTTTCTGATAGCTTGTGAGTTGTAGTATCTATTGAGTCTACAATTGACTCTGTTTTTGTGCTTATACTGTTGGCACTGTGCAATATTCCATCAACTTCTGGCATAATAGCCTTTAAAGAAGTATCTGTAGTCTTAGCTATAGAGTTAACACTTTCTGTTATTTCTGGTACTTGCTTTAATGTCCTATTAACTTCTGCTTCATTTTCTTCTACAATATTTAATACGCTTTTTAGAATAGATGCTAAATTCTTAAATACAATAAATAAATAAGTTAAAGCTCCTATTCCCAAAATATACAAAATAAATCTCAACAGTTCTTGAATTGTTATTGGATAATCCATGCCGTCCTCCTATTTAGATTTTTTCGCGTTTTCTTTTACTTCCTCTGCCTTATCTTCTACTGCTTCAGCTGTTTCTTCCACTGCTTCTCTAGCAGACTCTTCTAGCTCTTCTTTAACTTCTCCTAAACCTTTTCTTTTTTCTTTTATTCCTTCTACTTTTTCACAAATATCTTCTTTGAAGCTTTCATGAAAGTCCTTAGCCGCATCTAAGCTATCATTTACTCCAGTTTTAATGCTGTCTCCTACCTCTTTAGACTTGTCTACAATACCCTGTCTTGTCTCTTCTCCTGATTTTGGTGCAAATAAAATCCCAGCTAGAGTACCAATTGTACTACCTACTAGTGTACCTATAGCAATATTCTTAGCCATTTCTTTTTGTCTCTTCTTTTCCATGTCTCTTTTCATTTTAGTATAAAACATTTAAATCGCCCCTTTTCCTATTTTATTATGTTATATAATTACCCACTATATCTAATGGTAATCAAGTTTTTTATTTCTTTACTATTTTATCATATAGCTATAGAATAGTCCTTGAAAGATTAATATATAATATAGAGGTGTGTAAAATGTACGATTTTCATATTCACAGTAAATACTCCATTGATTCCGAAAGTTCTATGGAGACTATTATAGAATCAGCTATAGAAAATAAACTTGTGGGAATTTGCTTTACTGACCACTTGGACCTAGAATCTTCTAAGGATAAAATCGATGTAGATTTTAACCTTAATTATTACTTTAAAGAAATAGACAGATTAAAGGAAATTTATAAGGATAGAATCCAAATACTAGCAGGTGTAGAAATTGGTATGCAGCCCCATTTAAAAGAAAGATATGATGAGATTATTACTAGCAAGCCCTTTGACTTTGTCCTAATGTCTATCCACCAAGTATATGAATTTGACATAAGTTTTGACAAATACTTATATAGTGTAAATACTTTGAGTGGAATCAGAAATTACTATACAGAAATGTATAAATCTCTTGAATCCTTTGATGATTTTGATGTTCTAGGCCACCTAGACTATGTAGACAGGTACCTGCCTCCAAATGTTTGCCTTCCTCCCTATGACCAATACTCAGACCTTGTGGGAAAAGTACTTGAACTTTTAATAGCTAAGGGTAAAGGATTAGAAATAAATACTGGTTCAAAAAGATATGGTCTAGACTACTTTCATCCTAAAATAGAAATCCTAAAAAAATATAAAGAACTTGGTGGTAAAATTATAACATTAGGATCAGACTGCCACAATGGGAAGGATATAGGTGTTTATTCTAATGAAGTTATTCAAATGTTAAGGTCATTAGGCTTTAAAAATATCAATATCTTTAAAGAAAGAATTAATCACGAAATAAATATTTAATAACAAAAAATAGGTTCTATGTAGAACCTATTTTAATACCGCAATGCCGTTAAAACCCTTAATTCAGACCCGCCTTTTATTAAAGGTGGGTATCTCGCCCACAGTTTCTAAAGTCCTTTCAAAAGAAGGCATTTTATCCACTATAGAACTCAGACTCCCTAGTCTGTTATGTCGGTTGAATTAAAGGAAATAACTAACACCGCAGAAATTATTTTTCTTTGTAATTACATTATACACTTATTCGCTGTGTTTTTCAAGAATTAATAGATTTCTCCTTCAGAAAACTTTCTATCTCAACTCTAGAATCTTGCCCTATTTCAATGTCCATCCCATATATTGGGTGGTAAAACTTAAGATAATTTGAATATAAAAAATATCCTCCAGCTACTTGTTCCCATGATCCATATAGTTCATCTCCAACTATTGGATGGCCAATACTACTT
>CAZRYA010000069.1:6875-8866 GCA_964604235.1 uncultured Tissierellaceae bacterium
CCCCTTCCCGTCACTAAATCTAACTCTACTAGGCTATAGCTTCCATAGTCTTCTATTAACTTGTATTTTGTAAGAGCCCATTGCCCCCTACTAGATTCTTCCCTTTTCAATTGGCCTTCTATTTTTAAAATAGGCTTATTTATGATGCCACTATCCTTTAAGTTTCCATGAACTAGGGCTAAATATTTTCTAGTAACCTCTTTATTTTCAAATTGCCTACATATTAGGGAATCCATATACTGGTCTTTAGCCACTAGAACTATACCCTTAGTATTTTTATCTAGCCTATTAATAAGCCTTACCTTTTGCTTACATCCTATCTTGTTAAAATAAAAAGCTATGTTGTTTGATAGGGTGTCCCTCCTGTGAAGCTTGCTTTGATGTACAGATTGACTAGCATCCTTATATACCCCTAAAATAAAATCGTCTTCATATAATATATTTAGCTCTTTCTCATCTCCTTCTATCAAGTCATCTTCTAATATATCAATAGATATTATATCCCCTATGGATATCTTTGGGTTTTCCAAAGAATTTTCGCCCTTTATTCTTATTTTTCCCTTCTTATAATATCCATTGAACATCCTAAGTGACATACCTTTAGCCAGTAAAAAGCTTTTGACATCTCCCAGGTCTTCATCTACAATAAAATATATAATATTATTTTCTTTAAAAATCTTATCCATAATTCACCCTTTTAATTCCATTTTAATATATAATATACTATAGTATAACTTAACCCAGTTTTAAATCAAGATTTAAGGGGATGAAATAATGATTAATAAAGAAAAGGAAATTATAAACTTAATTTCCAATAGAAACTTTAATTCTAGAAAAGTTACTTCAACATTGAAAGATAAGTTAACCGAAAAAGGATTTTTAGTCAAGGAAAATTATGATGACTCAGCTATATTGAATATTTGTATAGGTGGGGATGGGGCTTTTTTAAGAGCCATACATAGAAATAAATTTCCTCAAATACCCTTTGTAGGTATTAACACTGGACATCTTGGATTTTTCCAAGAAATATCTCCAGAAAATATAGATGATTTTTTGGATAGATATCTAACAAATGACTATAAAGTAGAAGAGCTTAGCCTAGTAGAAGCCACAGTTAACGCCAAAGATAAGTCCTATACCCTAACTGGAATTAACGAAATTGCAATTAAGGGAATAAAATCAAAAGTGGTTCACCTAGAAGTTTTTATTGATAATAATCACCTTCAAAACTTTAGTGGCGATGGGATTATTATTTCAACTCCTGTTGGTAGTACAGCTTATAACTTTTCAAGTGGAGGAAGTATAGTCTATCCATCCCTTGATATATTACAACTAACACCACTGTCGCCTATTAATTCTCAAGCTTATAGGTCACTTCCAAATAGTGCTATAATACCAGGTGATACTACTATTACTGTAAAACCAGAGTTTAAATACAAGAATTCCATTCTATTAATCAATGATGGTAGAGAATTTAGGTTTGATAATATTTTAAGTATAGACTTAAAAATATCTAATACCACTATTAAAAGGCTTATGTTTAATAAAGATAGCTATTGGCAAAACTTAAAGACAAAATTCTTATAAAAAAAGTTCCCCTAGGGGAACTTTTTTTAATCTATTAAGCTGTCCATTTCATCTACTAATTTTTTAAATAATTTCATAGCCTTGTCTACTGGTTCTCTTGTTGTCATATCTACTCCAGCTCCCTTAAGAACTTCTAGTGGATAATCTGAACTTCCGCTCTTTAAGAATCCAATATAATCATCTACTGCAGGCTGACCCTCTTCCAATATCCTCTCAGTTAAACTGGCTGCTGCTGAATAACCTGTCGCATATTGGAATACATAGTAGTTGTAGTAAAAATGTGGAATTCTTGCCCATTCCATTGCTATCTCTTCATCTATAACTACTCCTGGTCCATAGTATAATTCATTTAGCTTTTTATACTCTTGGCATAAGAAATCAGCCGTTAGAGCTCCACCTGCTTC
>CAZRYA010000070.1:0-3611 GCA_964604235.1 uncultured Tissierellaceae bacterium
ATCTCCTATAGATAGGCCTGCCCTAGCGGCTGGACTATTTTCAACTACTTGAGTTAGTATAAGTCCTTTGTCTACTGGAAGTTTTACTCCCAATATCCTCTGATAATCTTCCACTGTTCTAACTGATACTCCTAAAAATACCGTTTTAAAATTTCCATTTGAAATAACTTCTTCAATTATTGGCTTAATATCATTTATTGGTATAGAAAATCCTAAACCCTCTGCAGTTTTTATCTTAGCAGTATTTATTCCTATAACTTCACCCTTGCTATTTAAAAGCGGTCCACCACTATTACCTGGGTTAATTGAAGCATCTGTTTGAATTAGGTTTTCTATAACACTTGTTTCGCTAACTCTAACTGACCTATTAAGGCCCGAAATAATTCCTGATGTTACAGAACTTTGAAATTCTAAGCCTAACGGGTTACCTATTGCAACAGATATCTCACCTACCTGAAGTGCATCAGAATCACCTAACTTTGCTGCTGGTAAATTTGTTGCATCAACCTTTACCATGGCCAAATCTAATGCAGGGTCATCCCAAACTACTTTTGCTGGTAGTTTCTCTCCTGAACCTAAAAGAACTGTTATTGACTTTGTCCCCCCACTTATTACATGAGAGTTAGTTAGAATAAATCCATTAGGATCTACTATAACACCTGAGCCAACACCTTCTACTTCTCTCAAGAAAATCCAGTCTTGCTGGACTCCGACAGTTGTTATTCCAACTACTGAGTCTATAGACTTCTTAACTACAGCTGAAACCGTATTAATATCGTCATTTGTATTTATATTTACTGTATCTGATAAGCTGTTTCCCTTACTTGCTACCTCTTGTGGTAGTAGTTTTGCTCCTAAGTAAAATGAACTCAGGCCACCTATCATAGATGCAATTATTATCACTATTACATAAGATACAAAGCTTCCCCTAAATTTTCTCTTCTCTTTTCTTTTAAACTTAGCTTCTTTAGGTTGGTCATCAACTTTGTTTGAGTACTGTACATTCCTATAATTTTCCTCTTCATAATTATTATAGTAGTCTAACTCTTCTTCATAATGGTTTTTATCTTCATTCTTATCATCTTCAAACATAAGTATCCTCCTATTTCTTTTATCTAGTATTTCTTTATATTTATATAGTAATATATAATTGTAAGAGAATTATGTATAAAATATGGGATTCTTATGTGAATTCATTTATATATATTTTTTTTGGTATAATATAGACAGAGGAGGTATTCTTATGACCTATAAAATATACTTAGTTGAAGATGATAAAAACTTAAATTTAATACTAAAATCCTACCTAGAAAAAGAAGGTTTCATTGTCCAATCATTTTTAAATGGCCAAAATGCCCTACAATGTATTGAAAGTCCACCAGACTTATGGATTTTAGACATAATGCTACCAGATATTGATGGCTACCAGTTGATAAAAGAAATAAAAGCCGTTGACCCTAACTCGCCTGTAATATTTATATCTGCAAGAGATGCTGATATTGATAGGGTCCTTGGCCTAGAACTTGGAAGTGAAGACTATTTGCCAAAGCCCTTCTTGCCAAGAGAATTGGTCATTAGGACAAAAAATTTACTAAATAGATTAAATCCAGTAAAAGAAAATATAGTCAACCTAAGACCCTATATAATAAATCCAAACAGCAGGACTGTAAGCCTTAGTGGAAGTATAATAGACCTAACTACAAAAGAATATGACCTAATAATGTTACTTTCTGAAAACCCGAATATGGCTCTTTCAAGAGAACAAATTCTTATAAATATTTGGGGGGACGATTACTTTGGATCCGATAGGGTTGTAGATGATTTAGTTAGAAGACTTAGGAAAAAAATGCCTGACTTAAACTTAGAAACCATCTATGGATATGGCTACAGGGTGAATTTAATATGAAAAACTTCTCCCTTTCAGTTCAAATTTGGTTGGTAATAGGATTAATCACCTTAAGCCTGTCCCTTATACTTATGTTTGTACTACCTACTACACTTAGAAACTTCTTTACTGAGGAAATCTATCAATCTATAGATTCAGCCCAAGAACTAGTTTTTAATCAATTTGATGGTAGTAGCTATAGGGATTCAATAGGACCTGATTTTTTTGGAAACAATGAAGAGACAGTTAACGATATTAGGGCTGTAAGGCACTTTATCCTCTATGAAGACGGGACTGTTATATTAGATGTGTCTACCCCTATTGAATTTATCAATAAATCTACTGGTCAGGCCTTTGGCCAAAGTGAAAATAGCAAGAGATATTCTACACCTATTGGAGGCCAGAAAATCTTCTATACAATTACTAAGGGTTACGCCTTAAATAGGCCAGCCTATTTAGTATCTTACTTATCTGATTCTTATAGGGAAAATTTAGTCAATACACTTTTTAGTAAGATATTGTCTATTACTGCCATAGCCTTACTCCTTAGCTGGGTTCCATCTTTACTCCTAGCCCGTTACCTATCTAAACCTTTGGTAAATCTAGAAAAACGGGTTGATAAATTAGCTAGGAGGGACTGGAATGAGTCTATTATAGTAGACAGAAATGATGAAATAGGAAAACTTGGTCATTCTATTGAAAAACTAAGAAAACAATTAATAAGGCAGGATGAGTCTGAGCAAACATTTTTACAAAATGTCTCCCATGAACTTAAAACTCCTGTTATGGTTATTAGGAGTTACTCCCAAGCTATTAAAGACAATATATATCCCAATGGAGACCTCAACTCTTCTATTGATGTCATTGATGGCGAGGCGAAAATATTAGAAAAAAGAATTAGCAACCTATTATACCTAACAAAGTTAGACTATATGACTGATAGGGAAATTGAATTTAAAAAATTCTCTTTAGATAGGTTGATTCAAGAAGTAATATATAGGTTTTCCCTAAAGAGAAAGGATGTGGTTTTTAACCTAGACCTTATCAATCTAGAAATAAATGGAGACATAGACCAATGGATTGTAGTTATTGAAAACCTATTAGATAACCAGTTGAGATATGCCAAATCCCTTATTGATATATCCATATTTAAAGATTCTTCCAAGGATAGTTATGTCCTTAAGATGTGGAATGATGGTGAACCAATAGAGGACGATATCCTAGATAACATGTTTAATAAATTTGCCAAGGGAACCAAGGGAGAGGTAGGCCTAGGTCTTGCAATTGTCCATAGGATACTGGAGCTTCATGGTTCCAGTATATCTGCTAGTAATTTGGACGATGGAGTAGTTTTTTATATTTATATATAGTTCAGGAGTGTGATTTTGTGTCGTTTAATGACGATTTTATTAATGATCTTAATTATGTTGATGGAATTACTATTATTGATGATAGGGGAAATATCATATTTTCAGTTAAGTTTAACCCTATACTTAACCCTAATGTAACAGAAGAAGAAGCTGTTATAGGTAAACATTTATATGAGGCTTTTACAAACCTAGATGACTCTTCTAGTACTCTGGTGAAGACCCTTATGCTTAATAAGCCCATAGCCAAAAAGTCCCAGGAAGTCATATATGCTGATGGAAAGTCAATTAAAACTACAAATTTATCCCTGCCTATTAAGGCAGGGGATAATACTATTGGAGCTATTGAGATTTCAAAA
>CAZRYA010000070.1:3711-8857 GCA_964604235.1 uncultured Tissierellaceae bacterium
ATCCCTGCCTATTAAGGCAGGGGATAATACTATTGGAGCTATTGAGATTTCAAAACTTATGGGAGACTCTAGTATTATTAAAATTGACAAGGGCCCCTTTTCCAATATAGATAATTTTAAAAAAGTCAGCAATACTAGGGCAAAATATCAGCTAGATGACATTATTTCGGAAAACAATAGTATTAAGGAGATAAAGTACAATATTCAAAACCTCTATGCTACAAATATTCCAATTTTTATCTATGGGGAAACTGGCACTGGTAAAGAATTATTTGCCCAGTCCATCCATAATACTAGTATCAGAAAAAATAAGCCTTTTATACCTATTAACTGTGCTGCAATTCCAGAGTCCCTCCTAGAGGGTATCCTATTTGGAACAAGTTCTGGTTCATTTACAGGAGCTATTGATAATCCTGGCTTATTTGAATTAGCCCAAGGTGGCAGCTTATATTTAGATGAAATAAATTCTATGCCTATTAATATCCAATCAAAACTCTTAAGAGTTTTAGAAGATGGTTATATAAGAAGGCTTGGCAGTAAATTAGAAAAGAAAGTAGATGTTAGAATTATATCTTCTTCTAATATTAAAGCTGATGAATGTATTAGGCAAAATCTCCTTAGGCAAGACATATATTATAGGCTATGTGTAATGAATATTGAGATTCCACCCTTGAGAGAAAGACCCGAGGATATAAAGTTAATGATGAACTACTTTATAAGTACATATAACGCTCTATTAAATAAGAACATAAATAATATTTCTAAGGACGTCTACTCCACTTTTATGAATTATAACTGGCCTGGAAATGTAAGAGAATTAAAACATATAATTGAATATGCAATGAATATTGTTAGCCCAAAGGAAAATCAACTGGGCATCCATCATATAGACAGTAAATTTAAGGAAATACAATCTATTTCTTCTAATAATATAGACCTGTCTAAACTTGAAATAAAACCCCTTAATTTACAAGTTGAAAATCTTGAAAAAATAGAAATACATAAGGCCCTAACTGTTACCAAGGGAAATGTATCTAGGGCTGCAAATATATTAGAGATTCCTAGACAAACATTAAAAAATAAAATTGATAAATATAAAATAGACATGAAAACTTTTAAATTGCCCAAAATATAACAATAGACTATGTAATTTCACCGTTTTTTAACATAAAATCTTTTTTATAACTATAATGTCACATTATTTAAAATACTTACTTGAAAAAAACCCTCCTTCATAGGGTTTTTTTCAAGTTTTATGGTTTTTTATTGGCATACTTCTTGCTCTATATATTAAGTATATAAAAAGGAGGAGTTTATTATGATTTTTGGAGTTTTAAAAGATGTTAAACCATGGGAGTATAGAGTTACAGCTACTCCATCTGATGTAAGCACTATAATTAGCGATGGCCACAAGGTGATTGTACAAAATAATGCTGGCTTAAAGGCTGGTTTTGATAATCAAGCCTATATTAATGCTGGTGCTGAAATCGTTGATTCAACTGAAGAAATGTATGCTAGGTGTGACTTCTTAGCAAAAGTAAAGGAAATAGAAGAAAATGAATATCCCTTACTTAGAGAAAATCAAATAATCTTTACCTGTATCCACCCTGCTGCTAGCCCTGAGGAGGTTCAAGCCATTTTAGATAGTAAGTGCATAGCCTTTACTGCAGAAGATTCTCATAGGTATGGCTCTGTTAACTGTGAAGCAGCTGGTAAACAAGGAGCTTTATTTGGTTTAAATGCCATGCTTACTACAAATGGTGGCAAGGGTAAATTTGTCAGCGGCCTTGCAGGAGCTCCTGGAATTAATGTACTTATATTAGGCGGAGGCCTTGTAGGTAGGGCTTCTCTTGATGTACTTAACTCATTAGGCGCTTGGTGTACTATTATGGATGTTAATATCGGAACTCTTAGGGATATTCAAAGAACTTATAACGAAAAGGTAAACACACAATATTCAACAAAAGAAAATATTAAAAAAATCCTTCCTAGTATAGACCTAGTTATTAACTCTGTAAAATGGCCTAAGGGTTCAACTAACTACTTAATCGATAGAGATATGCTTAAGCTAATGGAAAAAGGGTCAGTTATTGTAGATATAAGTAATGATACCCCTGGGGCTATTGAATCTTTTAGGGAAACAACTCATGACAATCCCACTTATGTTGAAGAAGGTATAATCCACTATGGCGTTAGTAATATACCATCATCTATTGCTAATTCTGTATCAGTTGCACTTTCAGCATCTGTCCTTAATCATTTTAGGTCTATTTTGAATAAGGGTGTTAAGGAGTCTTGTATCAATGATGGTTTCTTAAGAAGAAGTTTAACTGCCTATAAGGGTTATTTAACCCATGAAGAAACCAGTGCAATTCAAGATAGACCTTGGATTAAGCCTGAAACAATACTGGGTATTGAAGATGAAAAATTAGATTTTGCACCACCTGCAACTATTTCTAGGTCTAATAATTTTATTAAACTATAAGAATTTAACAATTTTATTAAGGGGGAAAGTTTTATGACTGTTTATTCATTGTTAATGGATTTATGCTTTGCAAGTATTCTCATATTAATAGGTATGCTAATAAGATCTAAAATAACCTTTGTCCAAAAGTCCTTTGTACCTGCCAGTCTAATAGCTGGATTTTTAGGGCTTATCCTTGGTCCAAATGTTTTAAATATAATACCTTTTTCTGAATCTATTAGCTCCTATGCTGGAGTTCTTACTATTTTTGTCTTTGCTTCTATTGGAATTAATGGGTTTTCATTCTCTGCCAATGATATGAAAAAAGATCTTAACAGAATGGGTGCCCATGCTTCATATAAAGTATTTGTACTTGCAGCCCAGGTTGCTATTCCTATTGCCTTTTCTATTTTAGTTATATCTAAAATAGTTCCTGATATTAACTATGGCTTTGGATTACTCCTAACAGCTGGCTTCTATGGTGGACATGGTACTGCTGCAGCTGTTGGAACTACATTTGAAAAACTAGGCTGGGCTGCTGCAACTGATTTAGCCATGACAACAGCTACAATAGGAATTCTTACAGGTGTATTTGGTGGGCTAATTTTTATAAAATGGGCAACTAGAAAAGGATACACCCAATATGTTAAGGACTTCTCTCAAATATCAAATGACTTAAAGACGGGATTAATACCTGAGGAAAGGGTAAGTTTTGGTTCTGAAACCATATCTCCCATTGCCCTTGACCCATTGGCCTTTCACATAGCCTTATTATTAGTTCCTTCAGGGCTAGGCTACTTATTAAACCAATTTATAGAGACAAAATTTGGACTAGACCTACCAACTTTTACTGTTTCCTTCCTTTTAGCCATACTTATGTTTATGGTTTTTGGTAAGGGAGAAAAGGGCCTATACAAATATGTTGACTCTAAAATTGTCAGTAGGCTTGGAAGTGCTGCAACGGATTTTTTAGTTTTCTTTGGGGTAGCTTCTATAAAATTAACTGTAATTGTAGAGTATGCCCTACCCTTAGCCCTACTTACCATCTCAGGAATCTTTGTAGTTGTAATGGGATTGATATACTTTGGCCCTAGAATGAACTACGAAACTTGGTTTGAAAGGTCTATATTCGTATTCGGTTACGGCACAGGGGTTTTTTCAATAGGTCTTACCCTATTAAGAATCGTCGACCCTGAAAACAAATCTAAAACCCTTACTGATACAGCCATTGTTGGTCCTTTAAATACTCCTATTGAAATGTTCATATGGGCAGCAGGGCCAGCCATGTTACTTGGAGGTCAACACTGGGTCTTTGTAGGAATATACATTGCTATTGCCCTTGCCTGTATTATAATAAATAAAATTTTCAAATGGTGGTATGCAGATCAACCCTTAGCTGGAAGACCTGATGTAAATCAATAAACAATAAAGCAAATTCTATGGTATAATGTTTAAAAGTATTAGGAGGATTTTATGAATAATTTCAATCTAAAAATAGAATATATATACCATAGTTGTTTTTCCATTGAGACTGATAAATACCAGCTTGTTTTTGACTACTATAAGGGGGATTTAAAGCTAAATCCAAATAAAAAGCTAGTATTTTTTTCAAGCCATAGCCACGAAGATCACTTTAATAAAGATATACTAAATATGAAGGCCTATGCCTATGTCTTAAGTAATGATATAGCTATTGGAAATAATTACAGGGATAACATATACTTTATGGCAGAGTATGAAAACTTGAAAATAGATAATATAAGTATTAGATCTTTCTCATCTACTGACCTTGGCCTATCATTCTTAATAAGTGTTGATGGAATAAATATTTGTCATACAGGTGACCTTAACTGGTGGTATTGGAAAAATGATACAGATACGGAAAAAGCCATGATGGAAAAGGACTTCAAGGAAGAAGTAAATAAAATAAGTGAAAATAGGGTAGATATTCTCTTTGCCCCTGTAGATCCTAGACTAGAAGAAAACTATTTTTTAGCTGGAAAATACTATTTAGAAAAACTAAAACCTAAAGTATTCTTTCCTATGCATTTTGGGGATAACTACAGTAAGATTAAACCCTTTATTAACAATATGAATACTTTTAATACACATATTGTCAATATAGAATTTAAGAATCAAATTTTTAATATATAAGTAAAAAAACAGCTGATATATCAGCTGTTTTTTATATTAATCTTGTAAGCTACTGATAAATATAATACTCCACAGTTTGCCTGGCCTATAGTTCATTATAGCAGGTTTATCTTGTATTTCTAGTGTTATCTGTACTGGTTTGGACTTTAGAATAAAAAGCTCCCTATTTCAAAATAGGGAGCTTTTATCTTTTTATAAATTATAATTTCATTAATCCTTAGTAATCTCTTTAAGAGATGTTACTAAACCAGCTAGATTTTGAATTTCGCTTGGAATTATTATCTTTGTAGACTTACCATCTGCAACTTTTTCAAGTGCTTCTAGGGATTTTAAAGCTATTACATTCTGGTCTACTCCTGCATCTTTTAACATCCTAAGCCCTTCTGCTGTAGCATTTTGGATTGTTAGTATGGCTTGAGCTTGCCCTTCTGCTTCTCTTATGGCTGATTCCCTCTTTGCCTCTGCATTTAATATGGCTGATTCTTTATTACCTTCTGCTATTAAAATAGCAGATGTCTTTTCTCCTTC
>CAZRYA010000071.1:0-8845 GCA_964604235.1 uncultured Tissierellaceae bacterium
TAAAGTAAAAATTATAAGGTATTTTAGGAGGAATTTAATTATGGGATTTTTAGGATTTGGAAAGAAAAAAGAATGGGATTTGGAAAGATCTCAGGAAAATAAAAATAAAATGAGAGGCTTATTCAATAATGTAGTAGAAGATGGAGATTCTTTTACACTTGTATGTGGCTATGGCTTAAATATTAAGAATAGTGACTATATAGTGGCAAGAAAGACCACCTACACCTATACAAGTTTGATTATTGGCTATAGGGAGTCCGATATGAGTATAGTCCTAGTTCAGACGACGCCAGAACTAGAGGGTTCAAGTGAGGCTGAAATCTTTAGGAAGGATTCCATAAAAAAATCTAAGATAGCAACTAATATGTATACGATTTATCATGAAGGAGGTATGATGGCAGGCTATACCCAGTTTGCAACATTTGAGGAGAATGATGACAAAGTACTTGTCTATATACACCAACCAGAGGAGCATAAGGATTTTGATGATTTTTTCAAGAAGTTTTCTGGTAGGTAAATTCATTTGTGAAAATATGAAATTTTACTGATATAATACTTATATTAAGAGGAGGTATTATATGCTAGAGAAGATTTTTATAAAAGATAATTTAAGCTATGGTGGTATGAAGGAATTAATTGATTTGAGTTTACAAGCTGGGATAGAGAGTAGGGAGGAAGATTCTCCAGCCTTAAACTTCCAATTTGAAGATGGCAGAGACCATAACTTGAAGCCAGCTAGAATAAATGAAAAGGAAATAGACAAGAGAGATATTAAGGGTTTGGAGAAGATGTTTTCTAAGGGGGACTTTCTACAGGATAGGGATGAAGATGGAAGGATAGATTATTTTAATTTCAAGTTTAAGATAGACCAGGAAATGGATAGGTATTTACTGGCAGCTGCTTGTAGTTTTGCCTTTAGGTTGGGCTTAGAAATAGGAGAGTATAGCGGTTCAATACTTGCAGAGGAAAACTATGATGGTAATTTATTTGTATTTGAAAGTGATGATTTGGTTGGAATGGAAATTACAGGAGACAGGAATAAAGCCCTATATAGGATATTTGGTAGTGGGGAAGATATTTTAAAGTTTTCCAGTAAAATTTCCAGTAGCTTTCCCTATGAAAAGAATGGTAAAAGCCTAGCCCACATAATAAACCATATGAGGGGAAGTCTAGCCATGGAGGATTTAGATGGTCAAATTACATATCTTCTTGCCTGCAAGTATATGTTTAATAGGGAGATGAAAGCATATTTTTCAAGTGATTTAGGAGAAAAACTAGAAGGTTTAAAGTTGATTTTTCCAGAAGTGGAGTTTGGGACTTATGAAGAAGTTGGAAAGACTAAACCCCATATAATAGTTGGAAGTAATATTATAGAGAACAATGACGATCCAGATGACATAAGCATCTACATGAAAAGTTTGACCTATGAAAATGGAAATTACATTTGCCACTTAAAAACCAATGTAAATCCAAGTTTTATAAAGTCCTATATGATCCTTCTTGAAAATGGAATTTTAGATATGGCAGAAAATTTTCAGACTATAAATCTTTTAAAAATAGAAGCTGGAGATGAAATTTTTATAGCTAACTTAAACAAATAGGAGTTATTTTTTATTTATGAATGTAGATATTTAAAGTCATAGTAAAATTATATTTGATATAATAAAGTTGTCCATCATTAGGAGGAGTTGAATTATGATAATTAGGCAGGTAAAGAAAGAAGATTATCCTAGGATTTTATATTTAAATGAAGATTTAGTTAATTTTTTATCTCCACTAGACCAGGAGGACTTGGGAAAATTAGTAGAAGAAGCAGAGTTTTTTCAAGTAATAGAAGTAGAAGGGCAAGTTGAAGCCTTCTTAATAGCCCTTAGGGAGGGGAAGTCCTACACCAGTGTCAACTATTTATGGTTTTCAAAGAATTACGAAAATTTTCTCTATATAGATAGGGTAGTTGTGTCTAGGGAATATATGAGAAAGAGCCTAGGTAGAAAGTTGTATTCCTATATATTTGATAGGGAGAAGGATGTAGATTATATAACGGCAGAAATCGACATTGAACCAATTAATCAAGTTTCCTTAGACTTCCATAAGAGTTTTGGATTTAAAGAAGTTGGAAGGCAGACTATAAAAAATGGTGAAAAAACCGTATCTCTTCAGTTGGCAAAAATAAAAAGGGAAATATAAATTTGTTTTTTAAGATGTAGACTACTTAAAGACTTAGCTTGTAGGTAAAGCAGATTATTTTTGCTTATCTTATGAAGTTGATAAGCTTATAGGCAAAAACTTATATGCTTCTCTTTGATTCACGAAAAATGGAGAAGTAGTGGCTGCTTTGAAGCTATAGACTTTTGTCTTTTCTAATAGGAAAGACAAAAGCTAGAAATATTGACACAAATTTATCCTAGAGTTAAAATATAATTAACATAAGTTGCCATAATTAACAAGTAAGTATTAAGGCTAGCCTATACTTGGGTATACTAATTAAAGGGTTATTGAATAAGTCAGTGGCCTAGGAGCCTTTTAAATGGGGTCAATAATTTTATTTTAATAATTATATAAGGGGTGTTAAATATGTCCAAATTTATTTTAACATGTTGTTCTACGGCAGATATGCCCTATGAATACTTCCTTAAAAGAGATATAGCTTTTGCGTCTTTTCATTTCAATATAGATGGTAGGGAATATACAGATGACTTAGGTCAGACCATGTCTTTTGAAGAATTTTATAAGAAGATTGATGAAGGTGCAATGCCAATTACCTCTCAGGTAAATGTAGGAGAATTTCTAGATTTTTTTGAACCCTTTCTTAAGGACTCTAAAGATATTTTACACATTTCTCTTTCCACAGGCCTATCAGGGGTCTATAATTCAGCCTGTATAGCTAGAGATGAACTACTCTTAAAATATCCGGACCGTAAAATATTAATAGTTGATTCTCTAGGTGCATCTTCAGGTTATGGACTTCTGGTAGATATGGCTGCAGATATGAGAGATGGAGGATTAAATATTGAAGAGGTCCATCAGTGGTTGGAAGAAAATAAATTAAATATCCATCATTGGTTTTTTTCTACTGACTTGACCCACTATAAAAGAGGAGGAAGAATCTCTTCTACTTCTGTCGTTGTAGGAACCCTACTTAATATTTGTCCCTTGTTAAATATGAGTTATGATGGCAAGTTGATTCCCCGCGAAAAAGTTCGAGGTAAAAAACATGTAATGAAGGAAATGCTAGCTAGGATGAAATTACACGCTGAAGATGGAAATGATTATTCGGGTAAATGTTTTATATCCCATTCAGCCTGTTTTGAGGATGCACTTAAACTCTCTAACTTAATCCAAGAAGATTTTCCAAATTTAACTGGGCAAATAATGATTAATAGCGTGGGAACTGCCATAGGTTCTCATACAGGACCAGGTACAGTTGCATTATTCTTTTTAGGAGATAAGAGGCTAGATTAAAATTAATTTAAACTTAGAAGCTTTAGTTACTATAAAAATCATACATTAGGTATGATTTTTTTGTTTTAATATTACTAGGAATAGCCCATGTATTGTAGGGATTTAATCCGCAGTAAAATACTATGAATTAGATAGCACTTATGTTATAATGTAGGTGGGTTGAATCCCTAGTAAATTACTATGAATTAACATAAAAAGTAAATATAGATTAGGAGTTATGTAAGGAGGAATGGGTGTGACTAAAGAGCTGTTGAGAATAGAAAATCTTTCTGCTGGTATAGAAGGGAAAGAAATACTTCATAATATAAACTTAAAAATCAATTATGGAGAAGTCCATGTTATTATGGGACCTAATGGATCAGGAAAATCTACTCTTGCAAATGTAATAATGGATAATCCCACTTATCAAGTCAATGAAGGGGATATTTTTTTAGATGGAGAATCAATTCTTAATTTGGCAACTGATAAGAGGGCTAAAAAAGGTATTTTTATGAGTTTTCAGACTCCAGAAGAAATTTCGGGAATTTCAGTTGAAAATTTTATAAGGACTGCCAAGTCATCAATTGAAGATAAGAATCTTCCAATTTTAAAATTTAGAAAAGAATTACAGGCCGAAATGGACAATTTAAAAATAGATCATTCTTATGCTAGTAGATATTTAAATGCAGGATTTTCAGGCGGTGAAAAGAAGAAAAATGAAATTCTTCAAATGAGCCTGTTAAATCCTAAACTTGCCATCTTAGATGAGACAGATTCAGGGTTAGATGTAGATGCAACCAGGATTGTATCTGATGGTATCGAAAGGTTTGCAGGTAAAGAGAATGGAGTTTTAATAATAACCCACCATAAGGAGCTAATTAGAACTGTTGTACCTGATGTAGTCCATGTGATTATTGATGGACGTATAGTTAAAGAGGGAGATGCTTCTTTAATTGATAGGATAGAGGAAGAGGGCTTTAATTGGATTAGGGAAGAGGTGAAGTAATTTGCCAAAAGAGAAGAAAAAAACCCAAGTGGAAGAGATGGATAGGGGAATATACGATATTAAGGACAAGCTTGTATATCGTAAAAAAACAGAGGAAGGCCTAACAGAAGAAATAGTTAGGGCAATATCAGAAGAGAAAAATGAGCCTGATTGGATGTTAGACTTTAGGCTGAAGGCTTTAGAGATTTATTATGAAAAATCAAACCCTATTTGGGGGCCAGACCTTTCAGAAGTTGATATGGATGAAATTACCACATATATAAGACCAGATGCTGATCTAACAGATGATTGGAGGAAGCTTCCAGATGAGATAGCAGATACCTTTGATAGGCTAGGAATTCCAGAGGCAGAGAAAAATGCCATGTTATCAGGTGTGGGGGCCCAGTATGATAGTGAAGTGGTCTACCATAACCTTCAAAAAGAATTACTAGACCAAGGAGTTATCTATACTGATTTTGAAACAGCTGTTAGGGAGTATCCTGAAATAGTCAAAAAATATTTTGGTAAGTGTATATCTCCCAAGCTTCACAAGTATGCTGCCCTTCATTATGCAGTTTGGAGTGGGGGAAGTTTTGTATATGTACCTGAAGGTGTTAAGGTAGATGTTCCACTTCAATCTTACTTTAGGCTAAATGCCCCTGGAGCTGGTCAATTTGAACATACACTTATAATAGTTGAAAAAAATTCTTACTGCCACTTTATCGAAGGCTGTTCTGCCCCTAAATATAATGTGGTAAACCTTCATGCAGGTGGTGTAGAGCTTTTTGTAGGAGAAAATTCGACACTTAGGTACTCTACCATAGAAAACTGGTCTAGAAATATGTACAACTTAAATACCAAAAGAGCCATAGTTGAGAAACATGGAAAAATTGAGTGGGTATCAGGGTCATTTGGGTCAAGAGTATCTATGCTTTACCCAGCATCTATTTTAGCTGGAGAATATGCCCAAAGTGAATATACAGGTATTTCCTTTGCAGGACCAGGTCAATATATTGATACTGGGGCAAAGATGATCCATGCAGCAGCTCACACTAAGTCTACAGTAAATTCCAAGTCCATATCTAAAGGAGGAGGGGTGGCTGTATATAGGGGACTTGTAAAAGTTGCTAAGGATGCCTATGGCAGTAAAAACACAGTAAGTTGTGAATCTTTAATGTTGGATAGTGACTCAAGGTCAGATACAGTCCCAGTGGTAGATATTAGAAATAAGGATGTTGACCTAGGCCATGAAGCTAAAATAGGTAGGATTTCTGACAGTGTGATTTTTTATTTAATGACTAGGGGCCTATCTGAAGAAGATGCTAAGGCCATGGTAGTAAGAGGCTTTGCAGAGCCTATAGCCAAGGAACTTCCCCTAGAATATGCAGTTGAGATGAATAATTTAATTGGCTTAGAGTTAGAAGGATCAATTGGTTAGGAGGAAGGATTATGGAAAAAATATTAGGAAACAGCCTAACCTTTAAAACATTTAGTTTTCTAAAGGTAAATGACACTGAAATATATATACCAGAATTGGTTAGTAAAGCGTTTCCATTAGAATCAGATGAAAAAGTGCCAATAGAAGAGTTTAATCAAATAGACTACGGTGTATCAAAGGAAGTTATAGCTTATAACAGGAAGTTTGAAAACCTTTATAGGTATTATGAAGGAGGTCAAGGGGAGGAAGTGGACTTTGGACTTCTTACGGTAGCTTTAGAAGATGAAAATAATCAGGTTTTTGATAACCATGATATAGTTGCCAAAAAGGCTTCTAAGATTAGGCTTATAATTGACTATAGGTCCAGTGGGAATTTGGAAAAATTCAGGAGTTCTTTAATAAGGGTACTTGCTTGTGAAGATTCAGAAGTTGATTTATTTATAATTCAAAGAGATGATGAACATACAAGGGCCTTAGAGTCTATTGCAATTTATGCTAAGGATAGGGCAAGGGTTAGAATTCACCAATATGAATTGGGAGCTTCTAAGTTATATACTAACTTTCAAGCTGATTTAATAGGAAGTAGTTCTAGCTTGGAAGTAGATTCTATTTATTTTGCTCATAAGGACAATGAATTAAATATGCTTTATAATGTATACCACCATGGAAGGGAATCCCAATCTGATTTGCTTGTAAATGGAGCCTTAAAAGACAGGGCCTACAAGAATTTAAAGTCTAATTTAGATTTTAAAGAAGGTTCGACTTCATCTAAGGGGTCAGAAGAAGAGTATACTATCTTGCTAGATGACAGTGTAACAGCAATTTCCGTTCCCTTGCTTTTGTGCCATGAGGACGATGTAGAGGGAAACCACGCTGCCAGTGCAGGCAAATTGGATTCAGACAAATTATTTTATATTATGGCTAGGGGATTTTCTGAAGAAGAGGCAATAGGTCTTATGATAGAATCGAAATTTGCATCAGCAATAGATAAAATCAACAACCAAATTGTAGAAAAAGAAATTTGGGATTTGGTTCACAAAATTGTAAAGTCTTAAGGAGGTGGTTAAATGTTAACTAAGGACCAAGTTTTAGAGATAAGAAAAGATTTTGAATACTTAGGTTTAAAGGATAAGCCCTTGGTTTATTTTGATAATGGGGCTACATCTCAAAAGCCAAGTATGGTGGTAAGGGCTTTAGAAGAATACTACAAATATGAAAATGGCAACCCCCATAGAGGAGCCCATTACTTGGCTGTTAAATCAACAGACCTATATGAAAATGGAAGAGGAAAAGTAGCCAAGTTTATCAATGCTAATTTTAATGAAGTTGTTTTTTTAAAGAATACAACAGAAGCCTTAAATTTAATAGCCTATTCTTGGGCCATAAATAATTTAAATGAGGATGATGAAATATTGATTTCAATCATGGAGCATCATTCAAACTTGGTTCCCTGGCAGTATGTTGCAGAAAAAACTGGAGCCAAGTTGGTCTACTTGTATTTAGATGAAAACAAGGAAATAAGTCAGGATGAGTTTAATCAGAAAGTATCCAGCAAGACTAAGTTATTTTCAATAACTGCAGCATCTAATGTTGTTGGAACTATGCCTGATGTTAAGGAAATGGTAAGCCAGGTAAAGGACATAAGCCCTAATGTAGTCACAATAGTAGATGGAGCACAATTTATCCCCCATAATAAGCTAGATGTTAGGGATATAGGCTGTGATTTTTTTGTTTTCTCAGGCCATAAGATGTTGGCTGCCATGGGAATTGGCGTCTTGTATGCTAGAGAAAACCTCCTTAATTCTATGAAACCATTTTTATATGGGGGAGATATGATTGAATATGTTTATGAAGATAGGGCAAGTTATTTAGAGGGACCTCAAAGGTTTGAAGCTGGTACTCAAAATGTTGGTGGAGTAAAGTCCCTAGTAGCAGCCATAGACTATATAGAAGAAATAGGCCTAGCCAATATTGGACAATATGAATCCAGTTTAATGGATTATGCCTATGATAAGATGAAGGAAATTTCCTATATAGATATATATACTACAAAAAATAAAAAAAGGAGTCCGGTTTTAACCTTTAACTTTAAAGAAGCCCACCCTCATGATGTGGCATCAATACTGGACTCCTATGGAATAGCCATTAGGAGTGGCCACCATTGTGCCCAACCCCTACACAGAAACCTAGGTATAAATTTCTCTTGTAGGGCATCTTTTGCCTTCTATAATACTTTTGAGGAAGTTGACTATTTTATAGACCACTTAGAAGAGGTTAGGAGGGTGATGGGAATTGGATCTTAATAACATATATACAGAACTAATATTAGAACAGAGTAAGAATAAAAGAAACAGGAGAAATTTAGAAAATCCAACCCATGAAGAATTAGGGCATAACCCATCTTGTGGAGATGAAATAAGCTTACAAGTAAGGATTAAAAACGATCAGATAGAAGATATAAGTTATACAGGTCATGGCTGTGCCATATCCCAAGCATCAACTTCAATTATGATAGATGAAGTAAGGGGGATGAACTTAAGTCAAGCCAAAATCCTATGTGACAAATTTATTGGAATGGTAAAGGGTGAAATTTCTGATGAGGCTGAACTAGAAGATTTAGGAGATGCAGTTGCCTTTGAAAATATTCAAAATCTACCAGCCAGGGTGAAATGTGCGGTATTAGCTTGGTATACCTTAAAAAATATAATTGAAAAAGACGAAACAAGTGCTAATATTTCCAGTAAATAGAAGTTTTATCTAAAATAAACTCTTAAATTTCTTAAGAGTTTATTTTATTTTTAAAGTCCTATACAGTATTTTTAGTCAATGATATAATCTATTTAGGAATGAATTTTAGGAGGAAAAGTAAACCTGAAGCTGAATTAGGATTTTTGTAGTGATACTATAAAGATTTTATTTAGCCTATTGCAGGGGTCAGTTATTTTGCTTAATTTTGTACTATAAAAGTTTGGGTATTAGGT
>CAZRYA010000072.1:0-8823 GCA_964604235.1 uncultured Tissierellaceae bacterium
CCATAGGGTAGCATCATTGGCATCAGGTGGACTTGATACACTACCTCACAATGGCGCAGTTTTAACCCTACTTGCAATTACAGGTATGACTCATAAGGAATCATATATAGATATATTTGTAACATCATTATTACTACCAGTATTGTCATCAATACCAGCAATAATAATGGCTAGTTTAGGATTTATATAAGAAGAAAAGGAGAGAGTGATATGGAACTTAAAGACATTAAAAAAGTAGGAATAGCAGGAGCTGGAACTATGGGCTCAGGAATAGCACAAATATTTGCAAGAAAAGGCTATGAAGTTGTAGTAACTGATATTAAAGAAGAATTCTTAGATAATTCAAAGAAATTAATAGATATTTTTAATAGTAGTTTAATAGAAGAGGGAATTATGAAGGAAGAAGAAATTGAAAAAGTAATAGAAAATATATCTTTTTCAGTTGATAAGGCAGCTTTCCATGATGCAGACTTAATAATAGAGGCAATAATAGAAAAAATGGATATAAAACAAGATTTTTGGAAGGAAGTTGAAGGAATTTGTAGGCCAGATACTATTTTTGCAACTAATACTTCAGGTTTAAGTATTACTGAAATATCACAAAAGGTAGAGAAAAAAGGTAGGTTCATAGGTATGCACTTCTGGAATCCACCTCATATAATACCACTAGTAGAATTAATTCGTGCAGATGGAACAAATGATGAAACTGTTGACCTATTAAAATTAATAGTAGAGGACATTGATAAGGTTCCAGTTGTAGTTCAAAAAGATGCTCCTGGTTTTATAGGAAACAGGATTCAGTTTGCTGTATTTAGAGAAGCTTTAAATATAGTGGAGCAAGGAATAGCAACACCTGAAGATGTAGATAAGGCTATGAAGTATGGCCCAGGATTTAGATATCCAATAATAGGACCATTAGAAACAGCTGACTTAGGTGGCTTAGATACTTTCTATTATATTTCATCTTATTTATTTAATGAGTTATCAGATGTAAAAGAACCTCAAGAGACCCTAAAAAAATTAATGGATAGTAAAGAATTAGGGGTAAAATCTAAAAAAGGATTCTATGATTATTCAGATGGAAAAGATGAGGCGGCAATTAAACACAGAGATAAAATGTTTTTTGAAATGTTAAAGCATATTCATAATGCTTAGGATATAATGAAATAGAGTGGAGACTTAGTCTCTACTCTATTTTTGTATAAAGGAGAAATTGTATGTATATAGAAATGTCTGATGGAGGAAGTATTTATGTAGAAGTTCTAGGGGAAGGAAAACCTCTTATTTTAATTCATGGCTATTCTGAAGATAATAGGATATACAGTAGACAAAAAAGAGAATTAAGTAAGACTTATAAGCTTATTACCTATGATGTTAGAGGCCATGGTTTAAGTGAAAAGAAAAAAAACATAAATATAGAAAGATTTGGGAGAGACTTGTTTGAAATAATAAATAAGCTAGGCTTAAGACAGGTGAATTTAGTGGGCTGGTCTATGGGAGCAAGTATTATTTTTGAATATCTAAGTCAATTTGGAACAAACAATATAGATAAGTTAGTCATAGTTGAAAAAGCCCCAAAGGACATATGGGAAGATGATTATAAGTTGGGGTTATTCCATGGAAATTATAAATATCAAGATTATTTAAATGATTTGTCCTTGATGGAAGAGGATTTTAAAGCTTTTTTTTATAAGTTTTTTAAACTGATGACAAGGGGAGAAATGGATGAAGTTTTAATAGAAAAGCAACTTAGAAAAAATCAAGCAAGGCCACTTATTGAAACTTGGAAATCTATGATGGTAAAGGATTATAGAAAGACCTTAAAACTTATAGATAGGGAGAGTCTTATAATTTTTGGTGGAAAATCAAGTCTATATGGGCAAGATACAGCTATGGATATGGGTAAGCTTATAAGCAACTCCCATATAAAAATTTATGATAAGGCAGGTCATATTTTGGTTTTAGAAGAGCCTATAAAATTTAATAATGATATAAAGAACTTCATAAAATAAAGGGCTAAAAGCCCTTTATTTAAATTAATGGTAGGTAGGTATTATCATCAAAATCTAAAATATCTTTTATATTTTTTTCAAGAATAGATATACCTTTTACAATCTCATCATTAGAAACAGATCCGAAACTAAGTCTTATATAATTTTCATAAAGGTCACCTTCCATGTAGAATAACCTTCCAGGGACTAAGAGTAAATTATCTTTTAAGCAGTTTTCATAAAGTTTTTCAGAGGAGATGGACTCTGGTAACTTAACCCATATGCTAAGGCCACCATTAGGCCTAGTATATTCTATATTGTATTTTTCAAGCCTACTTAGCTCATCTACCATTAGCCTATATTTACTAGAGTATATTCCTCTAACATTATCTATATGAGCCTTCCAATAACCCTGTCTAAGATACATATCAAAAGACCTTTGTAAAAATCCAGAAGAGGATATTTCCGTAGTATATTTGGCCATGACTATTTGATTAGTTAGGTCTTTAGGAACATTTAAAAAGCCAATTCTAACTCCAGGCATAAATATTTTTGAAAAAGATTTTACTAAAATAACCCTATCCATTTTGTCTAAAGCCTTAAGAGGTAACTTTTTTTCATCGCCAAAATATAGGTCAGTAAGGAAGTCATCCTCAATTATTCTAAAATCATACTTATAAGAAAGCTCTAAGAGGATTTTCTTAGTTTTATCATCATAAGAATAAGTTGTTGGGTTTTGAAAATTAGTCATAATATAGATAAATTTTGGCTTATGCTTCCTAATGAGATGTTCTAGTTGGTCAGTTCCAATGCCACCATTTAAAATGGGAATATCTATTATTTTAGCCCCACGAGATTTAAAGGATGAGACTCCACCACCATAAGTAGGATTTTCTGTAAATACCACATCACCTGGATGGATTAAGGTCTTAGATATAATATCTATAGCTTGTTGGCCACCAGATGTAATTAGTATCTGACCCTCATCACTTATTATCTCATAGTTTTCTTCTAAAAATTTAGCAATAGATGTTCTAAGTTGCTTATATCCGTTGACTTCTGGATATAAAAATGCCTTACCCTTATCCCTATTTAAAACTTCAATTAAAGAATCTTTAAATTCTTCCACGGGAAATAGGTCATCTCTAGGAGATATAGTTGCAAAATTTATGGTGTTTTTTTTAAGGGGAAGTATTCCTGAAACCAAAAGGTCAATATTTTCATCTTCTAAATAAGGCATGTCAGTGGGGTGGATTATTCTTTTAATATAGGTACCACTTCCCTTAAGAGAATAGACATATCCATTTTGTTCAAGTAGCTTGTAGGCAGTAACTATAGTGACATTATTTACTCCTAAGTCTTTGGCTAATTTCCTTATAGATGGGAGCTTATCGTCTTTAGGTAAATCTTTTTCTATTATATCTTTGATATTTTCATAAACTTGCATATATAAGGGAATATGACTCTCCTTATCTAAATCAAAACTATACATTTTTTTACCTCCAATCTGTATCCATACAAGTATTATAATAGATTATACCATAAGAGATAAAGATATTTAATCTATATAATATAAATATGTTATAATTATATTATATAATCCACAAAAGGGGGAATGACAGTGGAGAAGGAGAAAACCAGTAGAAGACATACATTTTTTTTCACTATAATAATTCCATTTATATTAACTTTTTCAATATTTTTTATGAGAAATAAAAACAATTTAAAAAATAAATTAAGTTCTTTGAGAAATAGGGAAAAAACAATAGAAATTGCAGAGATAATAAAATATGATGGAGATTTGAAAAATACTTTTGTATTTAAGGACAATATAGTTAGGTATGAAAATAATAAAATCTATATAGATAAGCCTAGTGGAGAGTCTGTTAAAGAAACGAATATAGAGTTTTTTGATCCGTTTTTTTATGTAGGAAGGAAGGCCATATACCTGGGAGATAAGTACAATGGAACAGTAACAGGCCTAGATGAAAAAGGTAATAAAATAAGAGACACCAAACTGGACAGCAGTATTATAGGAATAAAAGAAGCAGATGGAAAGCTTATTCATCATTTGTTTAAAGAAAAAGAAAATATAGTAGTAGTAGATGACAAAGGAAATATCCTATTTAATGAGCAGATGGATACCAATATTTTGTCCTATGATATAAAGGCAACTACATTAGCTGTAGGGACTATGGACTTAAGGCAGGAGCAAATAGTAAATAGTGTCCATATATATGATGAAGAAAATACACAGATAGACTTGGGAAGGGAAACACCTCTTTATATAAAAATCTTAGATAAAAATGATATTCTAGTCTTAACTGATGAAAACCTATTTAGGTATAAGGATGGCGACTATGTTTTTAACAAGGGATATGACTTTGTTAGGGATATAGAACTGGTAGATAATAAAATACATATTATTTATAATAATATATATGAGATGATCAATAAGGATGGAGAAGTAGAAATAAAATTGGAATTAGACCAAGCCTATGAAGATATAGATATCTTGGGAAATGACTTACTAATATCCAACAAGATGGGATTTTTAGTCTTAAACAAGGATAAGATACTATTAAACCATAAAGAGGAAAATAAAAAAATAATTCCTAGAGAAAACAAGATTTTTTTATTTGATGGACAAGATATGAAGATGTATATAGTAGTTAATAAAATTTAGGAGGTATAATAAATGGATATTAAAGTTGATGCAAGAGGAGAGTTATGCCCAAAACCTGTAATAATGACAAAGAAGGAATTAGACAAATTAGAAGAAGGGACTATAACCACAATAGTAGACAATCAGGTAGCTAAGGACAATGTTAGTAAATTAGCCAAGTCAAATAATTGTAACTTTGAAGTATCACAATTAGGAGAAGATTATTATATAAAAATTTCTAGGGGGGAAATAGAAGCTTCTAATACTTGTATACCAGATGAGTTTAAAGATATGACTATAGCCTTCTCATCAAACTTGATGGGAAGTGGAGAGGCTGAATTAGGACATATTTTAATGAAGAGCTTCTTATATACAGTGAGAGAAACAGCTCCTTATCCAAAGTCTATGGTGTTTTTTAATAGTGGGGTAAAGTTAACTACAGAAGAAGGTCAAATATTAGATGATTTAAGGCACTTAGAGTCAATGGGGGTTGAAATATTAGTATGTGGAACCTGCCTAGATTTCTATAAGATAAAAGAAGATATAAAGGTAGGTGAGATAGCCAATATGTATAGTATATATGAAGCTATGAAAAATAGCATTTCTACTATAAACATTGGTTAATATATGGATATAGCAGGGTTAATAACTATAAAATCTACCCACCAAGCTATAAGGTGTGAAGACTTATTAAAGGTGGAGCTTCCTATTAGGACAATACCAACACCTAGAGAATTAAGTAGGTCTTGTGGAATATCTATACTATTTCCTATAGAAGAAGTTAATAGGGTATTAGAAATAGTAGAAGACAACCAGGTTGAATACAGTAAGATTTACAAATACAGAAGAGATGGGAAGGATATTCAGATAGAGGAGATTCATTCAAGAGGTGATTAGCATGAAGGAGATTTTATTAAACATAGAAAAATATTTAAAAAATGACCTAGGAGAGCCTAATTTTTTAAGTAAGATTTTTAGGATAATAATAATAGTACTTATAACTAGATTTCTGATATTAATGGTTTATAGGTTTGTAGATAGTGCACTTAGACATAGTAAAAAAGGTCAGAGAGCAATGGATAGTAGAAGGGCAGATACTTTAGGAGATATTTTAAAAAATCTTTTTAAGTATATATTCACTTTTATTGCAGGTATGACGATTTTAGACTTATTTAATGTAAACACAACTTCCATACTTGCAACAGCAGGAGTAGGAGGTTTGGCAATAGGTTTTGGTGCCCAATCACTAGTAAAAGATGTAATAACTGGATTCTTTATCTTGTTAGAAGACCAATATCTAGTTGGGGACTATATCTCCATTGCTTCATATGAGGGAATAGTGGAAGAATTAGGTATAAGGACTACAAAACTTAGAGATTTTTCAGGTGATTTGCATATAATTCCCAATGGTGAAATAAAAATAGTGTCTAATAGAAACAGAGGGCCTATGAGGTCCTTAGTAGTTATTTCTATTGGTTACGATGAAAGCATTGATAAAGCCTTGGAAGTTCTTAAGAGGACTTGTGAAGGGATTAAAAGGGACAATAAGGCTATAACAGAAGGGCCAAGTGTTTTAGGAGTGACTAATTTGGCTGATAGTTCAATTGACATTACCATTGTAGCCAAGACAATTCCAATGGAACAATGGAATGTAGAAAGGGAAATACGGAAGAAATGTAAAGAAGCTCTTACTGAAGCTAAGATAGGAATACCTTATAATAAGTTGGTAGTTTATAATGGAGGAGAAGATAATGCTTAATTATGAAGTTGGCGATATTGTAAGCTTAAAAAAGGGTCATCCATGTGGAGAAAACAAGTGGGAAATAATGAGAACAGGTGTTGATATAAAATTAAAATGTCTAGGTTGTGATAGACAAATTTGGGTGACCAGGATGGAGTTTGAAAAAAGAGTGAGGAAAATTTTAGTAGACGAAAAGTTCATCAGCATAGTACATTACACAGGTAAAGCAGATTAATATTAGACAAAACTATAAATTAATAGTAAAATGTAAGTGTGTATCAGTAATATCTTTTTAAAAAATCAGGAGGTGCTTTTGTGAGTTTAAATTATTCAAACAGAATGAACAATATTAAAGCGTCAGAGATAAGAGAGTTATTAAAATTAACTCAACAACCACAGATCATATCTTTTGCTGGTGGAATGCCTGCTAAAGAATCTTTCCCAATTGAGGAATTCTCATTAATAGGAAAAGAAGTAATGGATACATCAGGAGCTCAAGCTTTACAGTATGGTCCAACAGAAGGTATAGAAGGATTAAGAGTAGCTATAGCAGAAAGAATGACAAAAGTAGGAGTGGAAGGTAAAACTGAAAACATACTTGTTACTAGTGGTTCACAACAAGGGCTTGATTTTTCAGCTAAGGTTTTCATAAACCCAGGAGATGTAATAGTATGTGAAAGCCCAACTTATTTAGGAGCTATAAATGCCTTTAGAGCTTATGAACCTGAATTCGTTGAAGTTGAAACAGATAAAGATGGAATGCTTATGGACCAATTAGAAAAAGTACTTAAAGAAAAAGACAATGTTAGATTTATCTATGTAATTCCAGATTTTCAAAACCCAAGTGGAAAGACTTGGTCAATTGAAAGAAGAAAGAAGCTAGTGGAACTTGCTAATGAGTATAACGTAGCAATAGTGGAGGATAACCCTTATGGAGAGTTAAGATTTGAAGGGGAAAAATTACCAGCTGTTAAGCATTATGATACAGAAGGCAGGGTAATTTTCTTGGGAACTTTCTCTAAAATACTAGCTCCAGGCTTTAGACTTGGATGGGTTTATGCAGAGCCAGAAGTATTAAATAAATATATTTTAGTTAAACAAGGGGCAGACCTTCAATCAAGTACTATATCCCAAATGGAGGCAGCTAAATTCTTTGAACAATATAGTATAGATGACCATATAGCAAAGATTATAGAGCTTTATAGGGGTAGAAGAGATGCAATGATAAACACTATGGAGGCAGAATTCCCAGAAGGTGTAGAGTTTACTAGACCAGAAGGTGGGCTGTTTACTTGGGTAGTTCTTCCAGAGCATATGAATGCAAGAGAACTTGCTGTTAAGGCCTTGGATAAAAACGTTGCCTATGTACCAGGAGGTTCATTCTATCCTAATGGTGGTAATGAAAACACTATGAGACTTAATTACTCAGCTATGGAAGAGGAAAAAATCGTAGAGGGTATTAAGAGACTGGCAGAAGTAATAAAGTCAGAGATGTAATAAATAAAAATAAAATATTAGAGATAAATTCTAAAAAGAGTTTATCTCTTTTTATCTATAAATTATAAGCTAGTCTTCAGCCTAGTAATAATATTTTCTTAAAGTTTTAAAGCTTTCTAAATACATAATACAATTTTCTTATTAAGGGTTATATAATCATCTTCTGTAAAAGACATGGGTATTTTATGTAAGAAATAATTACTAATGGCTAAGGATTATGGATATAGGCTATTTTAACTTTATATATTATATATAATATTTTCAACTAGTTTAAGCTAACTTACTTACTTGAGTTATCAGTGATACTAACGAAGATAAAGTTTGATTTAAGTTCAAATTTACTATATTTTTAGTATTTTACTTTGTATACCAGTGGATAGGCAAAATTTATCAAATGGAGAGAAACATTAGCTATTAAAAATTAATATCTTAATCCATCAAAAATCCTTAAAGGAATAAGTGGAATATAAAACTTTCCATACTAGTAAATTCTGGTAGATATAGACTTTACTTAGAAGAGGTGAACATATTGAAGAACAACTTTTTAAATGATGAGAGCAAGTTAAATGTGATGACTTTTTCCTGCTTTTTTATAGTATATGAAATTGGGATTGTTATTATAAATTTACTTGAAAAGAGTAAGGCTTATAGTATTGATTACATTAGTTTAAAGAAAAATTTTGTCTTACTAACTCTAACAACATTTGCTATTTATTATTTAATAAATTATAAAAAAATAGAAAGTAAAGACAGGAAGTTAATAATATTTATTTGGGCTGTAATTGCATATAGTGGATATAGTTTGATAACATAGCTATTAGCAATCTTATAATATGGGAAAATGTATTAAATCAATAGGTATATTGTTAACTGCTAAGGGAGAAATTGAAATAAGTGCATTTTAATTTCGAAACATATATATAAATGTT
>CAZRYA010000073.1:0-8675 GCA_964604235.1 uncultured Tissierellaceae bacterium
ACTATGATTTAATTCTTTGTCATTCCGAACTGTATTTGTGAGGAATCTTATCTTTTGCTTTTATTCTTTGTCATTCTGAACTTAGTGAAGAATCCTGCCTTTATGTTTTGAATTTGACCTTATAATAAAAAAAGCTGTATAATAATTTTAAATTATTATACAGCTAAATATTTCCATCTTATTCAGTTCTTATAGCTTCAAGTGCTGATAAGTTCATGGCACGTCTTGCTGGGAAGTAGCCTGATATTATACCTATTAAGGCCGAGAAGGCCATAGCGGCCAAGGCCAACCATATAGGTATTATGGATATTTTAGATCCCATACCTGCTTCAGCTCCTCCTAAGAAAGAGCCAGCTAAATGATTTAGCAAATAGGATAATCCATAGGATAGGGTTACTCCAAACACTCCACCTAAAAGTCCTATTGCGGCTGATTCCAATAGAAATAGCCTTTTAATATCCTTAATAGAGGCCCCAATGACCTTCATAACTCCTATTTCCTTAGTTCTTTCATATATACTCATTATCATGGTATTGGTAATACCAATTGCTGCAACCAATAATGAAATAGCACCTATTCCACCAAGTATAGCCTGCATAATCTTAGATTGTTGTTTAAATGCATCTAATTGATCATTTAAACTATAGGCTTCATAGCCCATATCTTTAATCGTCTGTTGGGCAACTTGAACATTTTCTATGTTGTTAATTTTTACATCAATTTGATCATAACCTTTTTTCTTCTTATTTTGACCACTTTGATTACCTGATTGGTTTTCAGAGGTGTTTTCTTTCATCAATTTTTCAACTTCCTTAAGAGGCATAAAGATAGAACTGTCTTTTTCCCATCCACCAGGTTCTAGTACACCTGCTGGCCTAACCTTATATTCTTTCTGTTTGCTATCTCCAGTATTTGAATCATATACTTCAAATACCATTGATATTTTATCAGACATAGGGTCTATGTCGTATTCTTTCCAAACCTTAGCCTTAGGATTGTAAAATCTCTTTCCAACTTCAGCCCCATACACTACAGATAGTTTATCGGAACCGTTTAAGAGTCTACCATCAGCTGCTACATATTCAAAGGCCTCCATGGCATCTGGATCAATTCCCCTAAGGTCAACAGATGTTTCGAGATTTTTGTGGGTCAACTTAACATAGGTCTGAACTACTGGGCTAACTGCCAGTACATTGTCCAATTCCTTAAATTTAATAATGGCCTTGTCATCTAGGGGAACTGGCTTGGAACCAGGTGCCTGGTCCCAAGGTTTTCTTACATTAATAGTTGTAAGGCTTCCGAATTCTGAAATCATATCCTCCATGGACTTGTTCATTCCAAAACCCAAGCTAAGCATTACTACTATAGAACTGGTTCCTATTATTACTCCTAGAATTGTAAGGAAGGTCCTTAACTTTCTTCTCCACAGGTTTTGTAGACCCATCCTTATTAAGTCAATACTACTCATCTAGGTCTAAATCCTTTTCAGCTTTTTTCTTCTTGTAGAATTTGAATCCACCAAATCCACCAGCCCCTAATATGATAACAGCCCAAAGAATTTTATTTTTTAAAAGCTTCTTAATTCCACCAGGTTCTTCCATTGGAGGAAATTCATCATCTATATCAGGCATTGTCATTTCGCTTACATTCATGGCAAATTCATGTCTTATTTCTTGTTGTTCTCCTGTGGAGTCTTCATAGGTAAATACAACTGCACCCTTAATTTCTCCGGCTTCATTCGGTATAACATTTCCTTCAAAAGAATCGCTACTTCCGTTGGCAAAATTACCAATATAGTAGTTTCCACTTTCTGTTTGGAAGTTTCCTTCTAATTTTACCATCATATTATATAGGGGAGTTTTACCTGTATTGTAGAATTCTACTGATACTGGTGCATAATCTCCAACCATGGCCTCTGGACTATAAACCAACTCTCCAACTTCAAGTTTAGATTGTTGAACAACAGGTATTCCTATAAGTTCTGTTGCTGTATAGGCTTCTCCAGACCCATCTTCATATTCAAAGTTAGCAGTTATAGTGTGAGTTTTTGCTGCTGCATCTGGAATAGTAAACATAGTTATGTTTTTTTCCACCTTACCTTTAGGTTTAATACTATCTATATAGAAAGTATTAGAACTGTCAACAGGTGTAAATACAGATGTACCTGCTGCAGGTTTTGCATTATCTCCCGTTGTAACATTAGGCTCTGAAGTTAAGAATATCTTTATATTTTTAACTGTCTTAGAGCTATTTGTATTATAAAAAGATAATTTCATTTCAAAGTTCTTTCCAGCTTCAACCATGGAAGGTGAGAAAGAATACTTGTCAATAATTAGCTTTGGTGTTGTCTTTTTACCATCTTTGTCTGGTGCGTCTACAAAAACTCCAACATACTGGTTAACTGTTGAGGCTTCTTCGCTGAACTCATCAAAAGAATCTACAGTGAAGTTTACCAGGTAGTTTTTAGTTTCAGAAGCCTTTGTAGATTTAAATTTAAAGGTAAATCTTTGTTTTTCACCAGGCAATAGGGAGTTATGCTTTAGGATACTTGATGAAGTTGGTTGTAGGCCTTGCATATCTTGACTTTCAGACTTAATAGTCAAGTTTTTAGCCTCTAATTGACCCCTATTTCTAACATCGAAAGAAATAGTAACTTCTTTATTTTGTCCAATTGACCCTTGAGGAGATGATACATTTTCTATAATCAGGCTAGAAATATTATTTTTATTTCCTGTTACAGGTATAAAAAATTTGTTTTGATCCTTAAATTCTGTATTTTTAATATCCTTGTAGTCTAAATTAAGAGTTAACTCATGGCTACCAGCTTTTATTTGGTTAGAAGCCTTTAGGTCGAAAGAAACATATTTTACATTATTTTGCTCCATAGAAGGAATCTTTCTAAGGTTTAAACCATTAGCAAGGGCAAAACCGCCATTTACAAGGCCTTCTAGAGAAACTTTAATATCTTTTAAAGGAGTATCTCCTGTATTTTTGATTTCAAAGCCAACAGTTACGATTTCTCCAGGATTTATTTCTTTTTTAGGGTTAATATCTACCCTAGTTACCATAAGAGCAGCATTGGAATCCTTCCTATTTACCTTAACATAGATAGTGTCTGACCCAGGGCTAGCATTGCCATTATCGTTAAAGAAAGTATAGTTTACTTTAATAGGATAATTTCCGCCTTCAGCCCTTTTGTCCACTTCAACCCTAATAGTTGTAGATTCAGACCTTCCAGGCCTAAGTGATCTAAAGTCTGACTGACCAGTTCCACGAATCATAAGTGGAGCATCTCCAACTAATTCTGTAGAAACTGAAATATTGTTGGCATAACCATTGGATATATTCTTAAGTTCTATTGGAACGTCTATTGTCTCTCCAGGATCTGCACTTGTTGTCTTGTTACTTACTAGAGACAGGGCAGCATCTGGCAGTGGTTTTGGTTCCACAGGCTTATCATCTTCTGGATTATATGGTCTTATGTTTGTTATATTAATATAGTCTGAAACACTGGCATCTGAGCTAGTAGCCGGACTTCCAGTTGCAACTTTATAGTAAATTGTAAAGTCTAGCCTAGTGTCTTTACCACCATTGTATTCAAGAGGGAAGACAACTTGATTACTAGAATCTGTAATTCCTTTTTTAGAACCTTCCCCTACAATTGTAAAGCTTGGAGATTTAGTTAGTTCTACATATATATCAGTAGCAGAGCTAGAGTTACTAAGCTCCAGAACTAAGTCAAATCTATTATTTCTTCCCCTAGGGCCACCTTCTATCGACCCAGTAATATTATTGCCATCTGTATCTCTTAGATAGTATTTTGATATTCTAATATCTGTTGGAGATCCTACAGGTGGAGTTGTAGTAGTATCTGCAAAGCTTTCAAAGGGCAGTCCTCCTATTAGTAGTACCATTGCTAAAAATATACTTAAAAATTTCTTCATTAAACAATTGCCTCCTTTTTTCCATTTTTTATTATAAATTCATTTTTGATTATTTCTTCAATATGTCCATCACGGAGTCTTATAATCCTGTGAACATAGTCAGATATTTCGTCATCGTGGGTAACTATTATTAAGGTTTGCTTGGACTCATAGGCCATACCTGTAATAAGGTCCATAATTTCAAAAGTTGTCTTTGTATCTAAGTTTCCAGTAGGCTCATCGGCAAATACTATTTGAGGCCTACCAACAAAGGCTCTAGCTATACTTACCCTTTGTTGTTGCCCACCACTCATTTCTGATGGTTTATGGTGGAGCCTCTTACCTAGACCAACATCTGTTAGCATTTTTTTTGCCATTTTTTCTCTTTTAGACTTGGATACACCTTGAAAGGTAAGGCCAAGACTGACATTTTCCATGGCAGAAAGGGTTGGGATTAGATTGTAGGCTTGGAAGACAAAACCTATGTACTTCTGCCTAAACTTAGTTATTTGCTTTTCATTCATTTTATGAATTTGATGATTATTTATAATAATTTCACCTTTAGTAGGTTTTTCAAGTCCTGCCATCATATTAAGCAGGGTAGATTTACCAGATCCAGATGTACCTAGAAGGCAGACGAATTCTTCTTCGGCAATTGTAAGATTAATATCTTTAAGGGCTATTATTTTTTCATCACCCATTTGATAAACTTTCCTTAGATTGGTTAATTCAATAAATTCCTTCAAATATTTCACCTCCATTGAGTAATATAATTTTACCATAGATAAGAATGTTAAATGGTTACAATAAGATTACTTTTTAGTAATGAATCAATAGTTAAAATTATATAATTCTTACTATATTGTTGCTTTTAATTTAATATGATATAATATGAACGAAGTATATAATATTTGGAGGTAATTTTAATGGAAAAAGCTATGATTAGATTAAGAATGAGCACAGCAGATGCACATTATGGCGGAAATTTAGTAGATGGAGCTAGAATGTTAGGATTATTTGGAGATGTTGCAACTGAGTTATTAATAAGACAAGACGGAGATGAAGGTTTATTCGTTGCTTATGATAAAGTAGAATTCCTTGCACCAGTATATGCTGGAGACTACATAGAAGCTGTAGGAGAAATCGTAAAAGTTGGAAACACTTCTAGAAAAATGGTATTCGAAGCTAGAAAAGTTATAGTACCTAGACCAGACATTGCACCGTCAGCTTGTGACGTTTTAGAAGAGCCAATAGTAGTTTGTAGAGCAGAGGGAACTTGTTTAGTACCGAAGGATAAAAAGAGAAAATAGTTTTTATTTAGGAGGATATTATGGAAAAATTAATTATTACAGCAGCTATTTGTGGTGCTGAAGTAACAAAAGAAAACAACCCAAATGTACCATACACAGTAGAAGAAATAGGAAGAGAAGCTGAATCAGCTTACAAGGCAGGAGCTAGTATTATTCATCTTCACGTTAGAAATGATGATGGTACTTCAACTCAAGATAAGGCTAGATATAAAGAGTGTATGGATGAAATCAGGAGAAGATGCCCAGATGTTATTATACAACCATCAACAGGTGGAGCTGTAGGAATGACAGACTTAGAAAGATTACAACCAACTGAGTTAGGACCGGAAATGGCTACACTTGACTGTGGAAGTTGTAACTTTGGTGGAGATGAAGTATTTTTAAATACTGAAAACACTATTAAAAACTTTGGTCGTCTTATGATTGAAAGAGGAGTTAAACCAGAAATCGAAGTATTCGATAAGGGTATGGTTGACTATGCTATTAAATATGAGAAACAAGGTTTCATAAAAAAACCTATGCATTTTGACTTTGTTTTAGGAGTACAAATGACTGCAACTGCAAGAGACTTAGCTTTTATGGTAGATAGTATACCAGAAGGATCAACTTGGACAATTTCAGGAATAGGTAGACATGAATTCCCAATGGCAGCTATGGGTATTGCTATGGGTGGACATGTTAGAGTTGGATTTGAAGATAATGTTTATATAGATAAGGGCGTTTTAGCTGAATCTAATGGACAATTAGTTGAAAGAGTAGTTAGAATAGCTAATGAATTAGGTAGAGAGATAGCTACTCCAGACGAAGCAAGAGAAATCTTAAGTTTACCAAAGAGAAACTTTTAAGTAATAAAAAAAATCATCTTTTTAGATGATTTTTTTTGTGTATTTATTGAGAAAAAAGTTATAAAATATAGGTAGATTAAAATAGGGGGAATGTACATGAAGAGAATACTAATAGCCTTAGGAGGAAATGCCATACTTCAGCCTAACGAAAAAGCTAACTATCCTAATCAATTAAAAAATATTGAGAAAAGCGTAGAATCTATTTTGAAAATTATGGACTTGGGATATGAGCTTATAATAAGTCATGGTAATGGGCCCCAAGTTGGATCTTTATTAAGGCAAAATGAAATGGGTAAGGAGGAAATAGACCCTATGCCTATTCATGTATTAACAGCTGAAACACAAGGTTTTATAGGATATATGTTGGAAAATACCCTTAGGAATAAATTAAGGGAGAGAAAAATAGATAAATTAGTGGTGAATCTTTTGACAAGTGTCTTAGTAGAAGAGGATGATGAAGGTTTTAAGGATCCGACTAAGCCAATAGGATCTTTTTACAGCCAAGAAGAGGCAGAGGTTTTAATTAGGGAGAAGGGCTATATTATGAAAGAGGATGCAGGGCGTGGATACAGGAGGGTGGTTCCTTCTCCTAAACCTAAACAAATATTGCAGATTAAGGAAATAGAAGGCCTACTGGACCAAGGTGCTATTGTAATTGCAGGTGGTGGTGGTGGAATTCCCCTTATTGAAAAGGATGGGAACTTGCTAGGGGTAGATGCTGTTGTAGACAAGGATTTAACTAGTAGTCTTATGGCTAAAGACCTAGGTGTTGATTCTTTTATGATTTTAACTGATGTTACAAATGTATATATAAACTATGGAAAAGAAAACCAGGAAAAGCTAGAAAGTATTAGCCTATCTGAAATGGAAGGCTACTTAAAAAAAGGGGAGTTTTCCAAGGGAAGTATGCTACCTAAAGTAGAAGCTGCTATTGAATTTGCAAAATATGGAGGTACTTCTTATATAACTTCACTGGATAAGGGGCTGGAGGCTTTAAGGGGAAATAGTGGTACTAAAATAAAAAAATAGTGAAATATAAATATTAATTAGTAAAATCTGCTATAATAGTATGTAATAATATAAAATGGAGGTTGTTAATATGTTAGTAACAGGCAAAGAAATTTTACTAGATGCTCAAAAACGAGGATATGCTGTTGGGGCTTTTAACGTGAATAATATGGAGATTATTCAGGCTATAATAGAGGCAGCTGAGGAAACAAATTCTCCTGTAATTCTACAAGCTAGTCAAGGTGGAATTAAATATGCAGGAGTAGAATATATAGCAGAGCTAGGAAAATTAGCAGCAAGAACTGCAAAAGTTCCTGTTGCAGTCCACCTAGATCATGGAACTGATTTTGACCAAGTAATGCTTTGTATTAGACATGGATTTTCTTCTGTAATGATAGATGGTTCTAGGTTCCCACTGGATGAAAATATTGAATTTACTAAAAAGGTAACAGAAATTGCCCATGCAGTAGGAGTAAGTGTTGAAGCTGAACTGGGAAAAATTGGTGGAACAGAAGACCATATAACTGTAGATGAAAAAGATGCTACTTTTACTGACCCAATGGAAGCTAAGAAATTTGTTGAAGAAACAGGGGTAGATTTTTTAGCAATAGCTGTAGGAACAGCCCATGGAGTTTATAAAGGAGAGCCTAAATTAGACTTTGATAGGATAAGTGAAATTAGAAATACAATAGATGTACCTTTAGTACTTCATGGATCTTCAGGAGTTCCCTATGAGGCACTTAAAAAAGCTATATCACTTGGAATTTGTAAGATAAATATAGATACTGATGTAAGAATTGCTTTTGCAAATGGTGTCAAAGACTTTGTAGCAGCTAATCCAGATGAAATAGATCCAAGAAAAATTTTAGGACCAGCTAAGACAATGATGAAGGCTGCAATAAAAGAAAAGATGGAAGTGTTTGGTTCAGTAGATAAGGCTTGGCGATAATATGAAATTGTTTATAGATACAGCCAATGTGGAAGAAATAAGAGAAATTAATAGCTGGGGAGTTATTTGTGGAGTGACTACAAACCCTAGTTTAATTGCAAAAGAGTCTAGGGACTTTAAGGAAGTTGTCAGTGAAATTACTTCTCTTGTAGATGGGCCTATTAGTGCAGAGGTAATTGCACTAGATGCTGGTGGAATGGTAGAAGAAGCCCTTCCTTTAAGCCAAATACATGATAATATAATAATTAAAATTCCCATGACAGAAGAGGGTCTTAAGGCAGTTAGTATATTAAGTAACAAGGGAATAAAAACCAATGTAACTTTAGTTTTTTCAGCAGAACAGGCCCTACTTGCAGCTCGTGCAGGGGCATCTTATGTAAGTCCATTTTTAGGAAGGCTGGATGATATAGGGGTTTCAGGAGAAGGATTAATAAGGGATATTGCTGAGATTTTCAAGACTTTTAATATAGAAACTGAAATAATCGCAGCAAGTATTAGGGGTAATGCCCATGTACTTCAGTCAGCAAAGGCAGGAGCGGATATTGCTACTATACCTTACAAGGTTTTTAAGGAAATGGTTAAACACCCATTAACAGATATTGG
Organism: uncultured Tissierellaceae bacterium; assembly: GCA_964604235.1. Classification (GTDB taxonomy): domain Bacteria; phylum Bacillota; class Clostridia; order Tissierellales; family Tissierellaceae; genus CAZRYA01. The sequence continues at coordinate 8,639 of CAZRYA010000073.1, forward strand.
TATAGATAAATTTCTTAAAGACTGGGAAAAAGTAGAA
>CAZRYA010000074.1:0-8650 GCA_964604235.1 uncultured Tissierellaceae bacterium
GTATTCTAAGGGAATATTCGCAGTTCCAGAATCTTTTTTAGGAGAAAAGGCCATGGATAGCAGATGGAGCTATTTGATGGTTTCACCTGATAAAAAAAGACTTGTAGTAATGTCCTATGATAGGAAGTCAGACAGGTTTATAGAAGAGGTATTAATAGGTGAGGAAGATAATATAGAATATAGTATGGTATTTGTAAGAGATGCGAATTCCGAAAAGATCCTAGACTACCAAATAAGGGCAAATATTTTAAGAAGGTCTGGAGATGAAATTGAAAAAATAGTGTATCAAGGTCGTATAGAGGGAATTAACACAGTTCAAATTGTAGACAAGGGTTCTAAATCCAATCCATCTAAAGGTTTGGCTTTTACCAAAGAAGGATATACTTTAGGCAAGGGCAACACAGAAATCGCATATATAAGTATGATTTTAGATAAATCGGGAAGCATGGATGAAGTATTAAAGTCCTATGTTATTCAGTATGTAAGATATTGTTCAGAAGGTAAGGGACATAGCCATAGCCAGTGTAGATGTAAATTTAAAGAAATAACTAGAATGGATGATTTAAAAGATTCACTACTTAAGGAAAATGGAATACTAGATATTTTAGGCAAAGAAGATAATATTTATTTATCCCTAATCCCCTTTGATACTTTAGCCAACACAACTGGCAGTTTTGAACATAAAGCTTTAGAGTTAAAGGACAATAAAGAACTAATCAAAAGCCCAAGTAAGGGGACTTAGGGCCAGTGGAGGAACTAATACAGGGGATGCCCTTAGAAGGGCCTATAATAACCATTTAAAAGTAAGACAAGACTTGCTTAAGGGGTCTAATATTAATATAAATCACTATATGATACTACTGGTAGATGGTGAAACAACCTTTGAACTGAGACAAGTAAAAGAATGGGGCAAGTATGGAGGCTACTGGAATTATTATTGGGAGGCCAATTCTTTGGGAGATTTTTATTTTGGAGATGGAAATGTAAGTGAAGTCTATACTAATAGGAGATATAAGAATAAACCTAATGTATCTTATGGAATAACAGGTAGCGGAAATAAGCCTATACTAAGTAGTTCGGATATAAAATATGACATTAATCGTCCAAATATATTTAGTCATTATGAAAAAAATACTTATGTTTATAGTTTAGGTCAAAAGATAAAGTCTTATAACATAAAACCTTATGTTATAGGATATAACACAGGTAGTGGTTTTAATAAGCAGGTTAACCTACTTGCAGGATCCATTGGAACTTCTAAGGATAATATTTACAAGTATGATGATAAAGATTTTAATTTGGAAGATATTTTTAAGTCAATAGCCAATGATATTATGGCAGACCATTGGTTAGTGTCAGGGCCTGAAATCAAATGAGGATGATTAGATGAAGAGAAAGGGACTTACTTTAATAGAATTACTATTATCATTAGGAATTTTATCCATACTAATAGTAGTTATTAGCAGTTCAATTAGCGGGAATTTTCTACTTTTAAATCGGGCCCTCCTTTTATCAAAAGAGAATTTAGTTTATCAAGGAAAAATGGAAGAAAAAATAAATTTAAATAGGGAGATGGGTGGAAAGACCAATTCTATAAGTATAAGGCTTTTTTCAGATGAAGGGGTTATAGTAGTTCCTTATGAACTAGTTGAGGAAACTTTAGCTAATAGGGAAAAAATTATTGGCTGGATACCAGAAAACAAGTCATTAGATTTAAAAAAGTTAAACCTATTTAGTCTTAAGAGTAGGAAGCAATTGCCAAGATAATTATTCTGAAGAAGCTATATGGGTTTATAATACTTGTAGAATAGAAGGAGTTTACAGGGATGATCCTTTGGGAGAAAGAGACTTACTTTTAACCCAAGTGGAATGGTATGTTTCTAATGGTAAATCTAGTATTGCCAGTCCTAAAAGTTTTATGGATAAAGATGAATAATTAAAGACCAAGTTTTTCCCGGTTTTTCCAGATGATTATACTATAGTTAAAAACCAAACTATTTATAATTATAGCCCTGTTGATAAAAGGTTTTCTTTTAATCTTGAGGAGAAATATTTAGGAAAACATGTTGTGTTAGGACTTACTCCAGGATCTAAATCAGGCAAAATTGGGAATTTATGCCATACTAGTCCAATCTTTATATCTCATATACCAAAAAACATTGAAGATAAATTAATTGATCATATAGACATAAATCTGGAAGATTATTATAAGCTGGATAATAAAATGTTCCTGGAGTTTGAAAATGGATTTAAGGGCCTGGGAAAGAAAATAAGACCATCTGACTTAAACCATATATATGAAGAGGAAAAAAACATAGCTTTTATTATGGTATATGGAAAGGTGGAAGATGGAGAAAGTGATGGGATAGAGCTATTTAAAAGTGGTAAACCTATTTTGACTAACTCTATCCACTTAGATGAAGAAGAAGTATATTTATTAGAAATCATAAAATATGATACTAAGCTTCTAGGAGATGAAGAAGAGAACTTACTTAATATTTTGAATGAAAAATATAGACTTAAAGGAGGGAAATAATTGAAATTTTTCAAAAGAGATAGGACTATAATATCTTTAGAGTTTGGAAGTAAGAGGATAAAGTTAGCAGAAGGTAAAATTGGAAAGGCTTTTCAGGTTAAAAACATTGCCTCCATTGGTTTAAGCCAAGGAACCTATGATGATGGGAATATTTTAAATATGGATAAATTAAAGGAAGCAATTTATAATCTTATGAAAGATGAAAATATTAAATCAGAAGACATAGTTATAGTTAGTAATAGTTCAGAAATAATAACTAGGGAGGTTTCTATTCCTAAAGTAGATTACCAAGAGATAAAAGGATTATTGACCTTTCAAATGGATGACTTATTTCCAGTTGATCCAACAAATTATATAATAGATTATTTAATATTAGGAGAGACCCTAGTCGATAATGTGGATAGGATAGATTTATTCTTGCTTGGAATTCCAAAATCCATGGTTGAAAGTCATTTTAAGCTTATAACTGATTTGGAGTTTAATCCAATAGCTATGGACTATCAGGGAAATGCAATAAGAAAATTATTTTTAAAATCTAAAAGTTTATATGGAAAGGCTTTAAAAGATAAAACCTTGGTAGCTATCGACTTGGGTTATAGAAATATTAAGGTAAATATTATTACAAATGGGCAAATTGAAGTTACAAGGAATTTAAATGTGGGAATTTCAGAGGTTTATAAGAATATATCAGAAATATTAAATCTTCCACCAGAAGATATAAAAAATATTATGGATAAAATAGGGACTAGGAGTGAAGAGTTTAAGGAGGATTATGATATAGAAAGAATAGAAAACATGATTAAAACAAACTTTGAAATTATCTTTGATAAGTTAGACTTAATATTTTTGTATTATAAGTCAAGGAATAGTAGTAATAATATAGATTTAATAACCCTACAAGGTGGAATTGTATATAATGACTATATTCTAGACTTGTTTTCTGATTATTTTAATATAGATACCTATATTTTAAATGAACTAGATTTTATAGAAGATGATGTAGATTTAAGTCAGTATGGAAATGTAATTGGTGGTCTAATAAGACTTGAAGAGGTGTAATATGAAAGATATAAATTTTTTTGAATCCTATATAGAAAAGAAAGAATTTAAGTTGGATAAAAAAATAATTTTCATAGTAGTTATAGGAATAATTTTCATGTTTTTGTCTATTCAGATAGCCTATAAGGCCTTTCTAATAGTTAAGGAAAAAAGACAGATAGAAATTATTAAGGAAGAAGTGGAAAATATTGAAACTTTAAATAGGGTTAGGGATATAAAGGAAAAAGAATTAGAACTTGAAAATATTAAAAATTCAATAGATTCAATGAAGAAATTAGACCAATACATAATGGATAGGGACATTATTAATGGAAATTTATTGGCCTATATAACAGGGTGTATGCCTGAAGATTTATTCTTAACTTCCTTTAGTATTTATGATAGGAGTATTCAATTAATAGGTATATCTAAAGATAGGTGGTCTATAGCAGAATTCGGTAAGGGCTTGGAAGTTTTGGAAAGCTATGATGAAATTTTCATTTCAAATATAAGCTTTCAAGATGATTTTTATAATTTTGAAATACACATTGATTTAGGAGGGGGAGAAGAAGATGGAAAAGAAACCTTTGAACTTATTCCAGATGAAGAAGATGAAGAAAATAAAAATAGTAAGCCAAATGACCAATAGGGAAAAGCAACTTTTGCTTGTATTGGGAATTAGTTTAATACTATTTTTTGTAATTAATCTACTTTTAATTCCCCAGACTAATAGACTAAATAGTTTAAGAGATGAGAGGAGTCTGTATGAGGAAAAACTATTAGAAACTAAGAGGGTATTAGGTGAAGAAAAAAGAATATTAGAAGAATATGAAGCGATGACTAGAGAAAAAGAAATTCTAACTTCGATGTATTTCCCATCTCTAGATCAGTCTCAGATAATTTACTTATTAAATGACCTTACAAATAGCGAAAATTTATTAACTAGTGATTTAACCTTTACTAGGCCAGAAGTTGAAAGTATTGATGGTTTAGATATTATGGTTATGAATATAAGTGTGCCATATGAAGGAAGTTACCAGGGGATTTTAGACTTAGTTGAGGCAATAAAAGTAAGTCCTAGAAAGATTTTAATGGATAGTATTTCTATGGAAAGGGAAAGAGATAATCAATTAAAGGGAAATGTGAATTTAAAATTGTATAGTTTAGAGGGGCTTGTAGAAACTGATAGAGAAATTATTTTTATTGATAAAACTAGTGGAGGAAGTAAAATTTCACCTTTTAAAAAGTATGATGACTATTATGAGGATAAAAAAACATTGGAAGATATTGAAATAGTTAAAGAAAATTCAGTAGAAGTAGAAGCTAAGATAAAAGATACTAATGATAAAATTGATTTAAATAGGAAGGAAAGTATTTTGGACTTTGAAAAGGATAATATTCATTTTATAGCTTCTCAAAATCTTGTAAAGGGATTAGCAACGAGGTCTACGAAGTCTAAAATAGGAAAATATTCCTTAAGAGTTGAGTATGATATTTTAGCTGTAGAAGATGAAAATAAGGGTTATTTAGATCTTTCTGAAAATAGTTTGAATTTAAAATACCCTCCAAATTCAATAGGTATGTGGATTTATTCTTATGGTTATTCTCCAATAAGTATTGGTTTGGACTTTAGAGGGCAAATGGGTGAAAGAAACCAAATAGCTTTTACAGAGGGAATAGGTTGGTCTGGATGGAAGTATTTACAATTAACACCACCCAAAGACCTAGCTTTGTATCCATTAGAAATTGATAAAATATATCTGGATATGCCCAAAAACAGGGAAGATTTTGGAGTTGTTTTATTTGACGGATTAGAAGCTATATATGAAAAAGATGGAGATGGAAGACCTGATATAGACTATTTATTTCATTTGGTAAAAGCTAAGGAAACTTTGGAGACCATTAGTTTAAAATATTATGGAAGTAGGTCCAAGGTTAAAGAAATCATGGATTTAAATGATTTGAAATCTAATGATGTCTTACTAGAAGGAAAAATTTTAGTAATTAAAAAACCATAAGAGGTGAAAATATGAAAAAAAAAGTAAGTTTATTTTTGGCTATAATCCTAATGTGTTTAGGAGGATATTCCTTTGGGGAAGAAAGTGAAGCTTTTTTAATAGGTAAGTCCAAGGGGGAAGTAGATGGCAAGAGATTGGCAGAATATAACATAGATTCTAATCTTAAGCCTGAGTATGATAGTATAAAACCTTTGGATAGGGAAATAAGGTCTAGGTATTCTAAGGAACTGGCTGGACAAGATGATTTATATATAGAGGAATTCATAAGTGGATATAAAATTGGACATAAGTTGGCATATGAAGAAACTATGTCAGAAAAAAAGCCGGATAAGCTTAAAGAGTTGGATATAGGAAAAATAGCCAGTAGGTTAGGTAAGCTTTATGGATCTATAGACGGTAGGTCAGATTTTTCAAAAGGGAGGCGGATGGATTTTAAAGGAAATATGCCTAGGGATAGGGAAATTATAAATATGTTTAGCTTAAGGTCTTACCCTAGGCAAGAAGAGAAAATCTTTATAGAAGAATTTAAAAAATCTTATGAGTTAGCTTATAAGGGAGCATATTATGAAGAGGCTTTGATACCTATAGCAGATAATATAGACCAAGGTAAAAAGGATGGTGAAAGCTTAGGCTTTATATATGGAGATTTAAATGGTAGAAGAGATTTTAGATTAGGTAAACCTATAAATGCGGAGAGGGATAGCTTATCTGATAGGGGCCTAATAAGTAAGTATAATTTAAATATTGAAGATGGTAGCTACTTAGAGGGTTTTTTAGAGATGTTTAAAGTTTCCTATAGAAGAGGTTACTTAGAAGGCTTTCGACAAGAAAATAATATGGATTTAAATAGAGAGTCCAAGGGAGCTTATGAGTCTGGAATGGCCATAGGTCTTGAGGAGGGTAAAATACAGGCAAATTTAGATTTTATAAGGGGTTTAGATAGTAAGGCTACTAGGTCAATCTCCAATGAAAGTGATTTAATAAAAAAATATAATTTAAAAAGCCAGCCCCTTGCATATATGGATTTATTTACCAATGGGTATTTTTCTGCCTATAAGGAAGGATACGATGACGAATATAAGATTTTACTCTTAAAAAATGGGAGGGAAAGTTTGGTATCAGAAATAATCCCCCTAGCCGGAGGAGAAATTTCAAGTGAAAATTCTAGCTTAAAACTATCTATAGAAAGTGGAACTTATTATAAGCCTGTTATAGCAAATATAAAAACCACAAGGGATGGGTTAGATATAAGTAAAAACTATACTTTAGCCTCAGATGTATACAATATTTCAATAACTAATCCAAGTGGTGATTGTGATATTTCAAAACCTATTAAGATTGCATTGGAATATTATGGTGATTTTAAGGGTGGTATATATGTATTAGAAGATGGTAAATGGATCTACTTATCCTCTAAGTTAGAAGAAGGTTTTATAGTGGCAGAGTTAAGACCAAATAATTTGGATTCTGTAACAATAGCCCTTCTAATAGGAAAGGATTTAGAAAAATTTCATGATATAAGAGGACACTGGGCAAAGGAGGAAATTGAAGCCTACATAAGAAGAGGCGTTATAAATGGATATCCAGACGGCAGTTTTAAAGGGGATAATTATATTACTAGGGGGGAATTTTTAGTCTTATTAAGCAGAGTTTATGATTGGGATTTACCCAAAGATACCAGTAATAATAGGTATTTTGCGGATTATAAAAAATTTGGATATGCTGATAGAGAAATTAGCTACGGTTACTCTAAAGCTTATATAATAGGCTATCCAGATAAGCATTATAGGCCAAATAGCAATATTTCCTATAGAGAAGTGGATATAATAATGAAAAGAGTATTAGGAGATATGAATTTTTCTTGGAATACCTACAGTGAAAAAATCCAATATGAAAAATCAGTAAGATCTAAAAGTTATGATAGTATGAATAACAAAATAACTAGGGCTGAATTTTCATATTTACTGTACAAGTTAAATGAAAAAAGCTACTAGGGGCTTTACCCTAATCGAATTACTAGTAGTAATAGGTATTCTAGCCAGTATTGTTCTCGTAGGCCTACCAAGAATGGGTTTTTTATTTAGCATTAAAGAAAGACAAGAAAGAAATATATTTATAAATGATATAAGGTATATTAGGGAAATATCTATAAAAGAAAATAATCACATGGAAATAATATTAGAAATTTCCAAAAATAGGTATACAATTTATAATGGTAAAGATATAATTAAGGAAGTAGACTTTATTCATGGAAATAAACTTGTTAAGAACAATTTAAACAATAAGATAAAATTCAACTCTATGGGGGTTCCTTATAGGGCAGGAACTATAGTGCTTAAGAATAGAAAAGCTGAAATTATTGAAATAACTATTAGTGTTGCAACGGGAAAGGTAAACATAAAATAGGGGAGATATTATGTTTAAGAGAAGGGGAAGCACATTATTAGATGTTTTATTTGGAGTGTTTTTAGTATCTTTAATTAGTGCTGCCCTTTTACCGATTTTATTTCAAGCTGGAAAAAACTTATCAAGTAATCGTAAGGCAGATAAGGCCCTTAGTATTTGTAGTGATACAATTGAATATATGAAATCATATGACAAAGACTTAGATTATGACCTTTATGGTCATAGTCTAAATCTTATTTTTACTAGACTCCAGTCTAGTAACACCTATGTAATAGATTATCCAAATTATTTAATTGAGATAGAGAAGACTCAGACAGAGGAAGAACTTTGGTATATAAAAGTAGTTGTAAGTTACTCAAATAATAATAAAATTCATAAAAAGGAGGTTGGTTGCTATATTATACCCTAAAAAGGGATTTACCTTAATAGAGCTCCTTCTCTCCTTTGCCATGATGACTTTAGTCTTAGGAGTAGGTCTTAGTTTGTTAGCTGCCAGCTTATCATTTTATGAAAAATCAGAAATTCAGATATAAAAAACAGAAAAAAGAACGTAAAACCGGAATTTTTCTTTGATTTCTCAGGATATTTTTGGAAATATGACAAAAATCATATTTTTCTTAAAAATGAATATAAATTTACAGAAAAGTGTTGA
>CAZRYA010000075.1:0-3266 GCA_964604235.1 uncultured Tissierellaceae bacterium
GTTTTACATTTTAAAGTCAAAAGAACAGATTCCTCATTTCATTTCGGAATGACAAGCAAAGAAGATAGCAATTACTATATATTACATAGGAATAAAAATGTATATCCCTAGTCTTGTCAGTCCGAAATTAGGAGAAATCTTTGGTTTAGCTTATAAAGTCAAAAGAACAGATTCCTCATTTCATTTCGGAATGACAAATCAAAAAATCGGAATGACAAATAGGAAAAGCTCAAAGGTATAAAACATATCCTTGAGCTTTTTTATTATTTTTCTATTAGATTTCCATTTTCATCTTCTATATAAACTTTTTTATTCTTTTCTTTTAAGTCATTTATAAGGACTACAGCCTTATCTCTCTTACCTAATATAACTCCATCAAACTCTCTAACATCTAAAAAGTTTATTATATCTTCATCTGTATAATCCATACCTATAGTGTTTAATAAAATATGGTCATAGGCATTTTTCTGCAAATAATGGTATTGGTTCAAGTCATAAACTTCTGCTATATATTTTCCCATTAAGTCTGGATAAGTGTCCCTTATTAACTCTAGGTTTTCTATATCTTTTTTAGAATTCAACATAATATAGGCATCCTTCTTATCTAACCATTTGCTTATCTCATCAAAATCATTTTTTTCATTATCTAAGTCTAATCTTATAATAGAAGCTGACTTACCATACTGGTCTTCTACCTTTTCTAGGTCAAACTCCTCAAAGTATTTTATCCTATTCTGGAAGGGAATTTCTTTCTTTTCCTTTAGCTCTATTTGGTCTATGTCTACGCCATTTAATACCTCTTTCATCCAGTTGTTTTTTAGTATATAGTCTGATAGGTTGATTTCATTTAAGGCCTTTTCGTGGAGCTCTTTCACCCTAGTTTCCATTTCTCCTTTTAGGTCTATACTCTGCCTAGTCTTCCTATCAAATAAGCTGCCATGGCTAAAGATTCCATCTGCTGACATATTATATAGTATATCTCCATCCATAAAAGACCCCTTCCTAAGGATTGTCTGTGGAGCCACATAGTTGTAGCCTTCATAGTTTAATATATCTTTTCCAAAAATGATTCCCTTTTCATAATCTAAGCCCATAATATTCATTATAGTTGGATAAAAGTCTATTTGGCTTCCTATTTTAGAAATAGTCTTATTTTCTTCCATGCCTGGTATATGGATTATAAGTGGTATATTCATAATATGGTCAAAATTGTAGGGTTCTCCTAGGATGTATTCCATAGGTTCAAATACACTTTTGTCCCCATTGTTTATTCCAAAATGATCTCCATACATGGCTATTACAGAGTTTTCGTATAGGCCAGCTTCTTTTAAGTCTTCTAAGAAGATTCCCAGCTGTTCGTCTGTATACCTAACTGATTGAAGATAGTCGCCTACTATATTGCCTTCATGTTCAGGAAGTAATTCCAGTTGCCTGTACTCCTCTTGTATAGTATATGGTGTATGGCTGGATAGGGTTATTATAAATGAATAAAATGGATTTTCATCTAGGCTATCTTGTTCTTTCATATATTCTAAAGTCTGCTTCAAGAAATCTTCATCCCTAATACCAAAACCTATAGTCTCCTCAAATTCAAAATCTTCTTCTGATAAAAACCTGGTAAAACCTATATTTTTATAGGCCTTTTCCCTATTCCAAAACTCCTTCTCGAAGCCATGGTAGGCCCAAGAAGTATAGCCTTGGTCTTTTAACCTAAGTGGAAGTCCGTAGAAGGTATTGTCTGCATATTGGGAGTAAGTGTATTCTCCCATAGCTGGGTGAAGGCTATTGTTTGTAACAAACTCTGCGTCTGAAGTATTCCCCCTACCTACAAGTTGGTAGTATTCATCAAAATATAAACTTCCCTGGTCTTTTATAAGGGCATTTAGGTTTGGGGTAATTTCTTGATTATTATATTTTAAATTTATGACAAAGTTTTGGAAGGATTCTATTTGGATTACTATTAAATTTTTTCCCTTGCCTAAGCCATAGTATGCCTTGTCTTCCTTGTTTAATTCTTCCCTCTTATCTTTTATAAGTCTAGCTACTTGTTCCTTTTGGTTCTCTCCAACTGCCTCTACAGATGAAGACTTGCTTCCAAATATATCGTTTATATGGTAGGAAAACAATTCTTGATTCTTAAGAGATATCATCCTGTCTGTATTGGCTGAAGCTAATAGTACTAAAAACACCAATCCTAAGTTGGTCCAAAGAACTATATTTTTATTTTTTTCTTTCTGCCTATTTATAAATTCTAACTGGTAGTCAAAGTCTTTTTTATGTACTAGATAAATATATATAGGTAGGTCCATAATAAATATTAGGGTCTTTGGACTAAGTAACATTTTGATATTATCTGTTACTGAATATAATTGTCCTACTTGACCTAAAAGGTCAATTGATGGCAGGGATCCAAAATAACCATAATACATCATGTCCACAAATAAAATAAGACTAAATATGCTGTAGAATATGCTTATATATAATTTTTCCCTCTTTGGTTTAAAATATTTAATTATGCTTATTATACTACCTGATATTCCCACTGTAAGTACTAGTATTGGTAAGAAGTTATAGTTTACCCCTACTAGCCACATATAGAATATGGTTTTTAATGCAATCAATATATATATTGTCATTTTTTCCTCCTATTGTATTTTACTTATATTTTACTCTTATTTAACTATTTTATATTAATTGTCTGATATGGTCAACAAGATGACCATATTCCTTCTAGAATGTAAGCTGGACCTAAGTTTTATAAGTGGAAAACTGGAAGCTCCTTCCCAAAACAAAAACCCCACTAGTTTTAAACTAATGGGGTTTAATATCTAAACTTATATTAAATCTCTGTTAACCATTTCAGTTACAACAAATGTTGCAACGTCTTGGGCGTAGCTTCCTGTACCAAATCCTGCATCGTATCCAAGTTCTTTAGCTAATTCATGGCTAATTCTTGGTCCTCCACAAGTTAATACAACCTTATCTCTTAAGCCTTCTGCTTCTAATAGTTCTACTAACTCAGTTAAGTTTGGTATATGAACGTCTTTTTGAGTTACTACTTGTGAAACTAATATAGCATCTGCATTAAGTTCAATAGCCTTAGCTACCAACTCTTCGTTTGGAACTTGTGATCCTAGGTTGTAGGCTTCTACTCCTTCGTATCTTTCAAGTCCAAAGTTTCCTGCGAAACCTTTCATGTTCATAATAGCATCTATTCCTACTGTATGGGCATCTGTACCTGTACAAGCTCCTACTATAACTACTGG
>CAZRYA010000075.1:3276-8220 GCA_964604235.1 uncultured Tissierellaceae bacterium
TTTTCAGCAATATATGCTTCTACTTCTTCTTTAGTTAATGAATCTACTTCTACTTTTGGTACTTCTATTTTAGTATAGTCAATTGTGTGTTGGCATTTACCATAGCATATAAAGTAAGTGTATCCAATTCCTAAGTCTTGGAAGTAAACTACTGCTGGTTCTTCAAATCCCATTTTCTTCATCAATTGACGAGCTGATTCACTAGCTTCATCTCCTGCTGGAACTGGTAGAGTAAAACTCATTTGAACCATTCCATCGTTCATTGTATCTCCATAAGGTTTAATTTTTGTTAAATCAACTTTGTTTAAATCAGTCATTATCTTGCACCTCCAAGCATTAATTCAATGAATGGGTTAAGATATCCTTCGTCTTTTTTAGCTACTCCATCTAAACCTTTTCCACCTGTTCTCATCCTCTTAACTCCACCGAATTTTCCTCCTTCTATTGTAGGGAAAAGTCCGTCTTTTTCAATTTGAGTTAATAATTCTTCTGCATCTGCTAGGACTGTTTGAGCTCTTTGTTGGATTATTCCACCGTCTTTAAACTCTATTTCATTTCCTAAGTCTTTAGCATTTGAGAATATATATTGAGCATTTTCAATTGATAAGTATCTATCATGTAAGTGAGGTGTATGAATAGCCTCAGTTAACATACCTAAAAGTTGAATTCCTTGGTTTGTCATGATTGATACCATGTTGAATAGTGCATTTTGTATATGACCTTTGAATATGTTTCCAGTCATGAATTTTGTTGGTGGCATGTATTTAAGTGGTGCCTTAGGGAAGATTTCTCTTGCCATTTGTGCTTGTGCAAGTTCTAATAGGAATCCATTTTCAACATCTGGATCCATTTCAAATGCATGACCTAGTCCCATTTGCTCTTCTGGAAGTCCTGCTTGAAGGGCAAATTGTTCATTTATAAATTGAGAAGCAAGTACTGTATGGGCTGCTTCAACTGCATCATCAGTTGTTAAGTAGTTGTCTTCTCCTGTATTTATGATTATTCCTGCGAAACCATTGATTACTCTTGAGAAGTATTGGTCTACTAAAGTTCTTTGCATGTTTATATCCCTGAAAAGAATTCCGTATAGGGCGTCATTAAGCATAACGTCTAATCTTTCAATAGCTCCAGCTGCAGCTATCTCAGGCATACAAAGTCCTGAACAGTAGTTAGTAAGTCTTATATATTTTCCTACTTCTTCTCCTACTTCATCAAGGGCCTTTCTCATTAGTCTGAAGTTTTCTTGAGTTGCATATGTACCACCGAAACCTTCAGTTGTTGCTCCATATGGAACATAGTCAAGTAGTGATTGACCTGTTGTTCTGATTACTGCTATTATGTCTGCTCCTTGTCTAGCAGCTGCTTGAGCCTGTACTATATCTTCATAGATATTTCCTGTAGCTACTATTACATAAAGATATGGCTTGCTTCCTTCACCTATAGTCTCTATTAAGTGTTCTCTAGTCTTTCTTACTTGTCTTATATTTTCAACAGAAGCTGTTGCTATTTCCATTATTATTGATTCAATTTTTTCTTGCTCAACTACTGGCATTCTAGTTAAGTCAATTTCTCCAGCTGATACTTTCTCAGCTACTTCTTGTGGGCTAAGTCCAGTTTGAGCCATAGCATTTCCCATCCAGAAAGCTACTCCTTTTCCTAGTCCTCCACCATCTTTTATATTATCTACTACTACGTTTGGAAGTGGTCTTTCAACTTCGTCGATTCCATCTACTCCCATTAATCTTAAAACAGTTCTCTCAGTTGCAGTTGTTGTATGTGCATCGATGAAAGTTTGTACATCTTCAGCTATGTTTTTAGCTGCGTTACGAGAACTATCAATTAAATTTTGATCAAGATTTAATTTACTCATTACTTTACCTCCTAATTCTTATTCAGATATTCCTCTGCTAATTTTATAATTCTACTGTCTAATCCCATTATAGTTGCTATATTTAATGCATCTCTTGGCACAGTTTTCTCTTTACCTACTGGTATTAACCTATAGTCCATATATTTGTTTATAAAGTCCATCTTCTCTTCCATATCAACATCTTTTATTATTTCCATTATATTCACCTTAGAAAGCCCTACTACTTGTAGGTGGCTAACGCCTTCTGAGTTGGCTATATTGTCATAATGTGTTGTAAGTAAGGTTATGGATTTTTTGTCTTTTAAATACTCTACTACAGCTTTAGATATGGCGTGGCCTTCTTCTGGATTAGTTCCTCTTGCTAGTTCATCAATTAATATTAGCCCTCTTTCGTCAGCTCTTGAAATGGCATTACTAACTATTTTTACTTCTCCACCGAAAGTAGACAGTCCTGAGTCAGTAGACTGCATATCTCCTATGGAAGATTTTATGTAGTTGTTAAGTCCAATTTCCATACTTTCAGCAGGAATAAAAATTCCATATTGAGCCATGGCTGATAATAAACCAACTAACTTTAAGGAAATACTCTTTCCACCCATATTTGCTCCTGTTATACAAGTTGCTCCTTCACCAAGTTCTAAAGATATTGGGGTAAACTTTAGGTTTTTAGTTTTTAAGAAGTCTCGTACTTTAGGATGTACTCCGTCCACTATTTTTATCTTGTGTTCATTAATTATACTAGGCTTTATTCCATTTATATCTACTGCATACCTTGCTTTAGCCAACATTAGGTCCAACCTACCTATATTAGCCATATTTCTAAGGATTTGCTTTCTCTTCTTCCCAATACTCTTAGTCAATTGTTCCCTAATCCTCAGCTCTTCACGTTCTTCTCTATCCTTCATTAGGGTCAACTGCCTATTTAATTCCGCCATCTCTTGATTATCTTTTATAGAAAATTTAATATTCATATATGTTTCCGATACATAAGATAAATACTTATAATTTTCGACCTTCTTTAGCTTTTCATCGTCTGTTTTGGACACTAAAACAGATGAGTCTGGTCTAAGATCTAGGCCTAATTCCGATTTAATTTCATCTCTAAGATTTTTCTGGTACAGTTTAATCTCACGGTCTAACTTCTTCTTGCTTTCTCTAATCTCTTTTAGTTCTTCCGAATAATTGTCATAGATGTAAAAAGTGGTAATCTTTGTATCTTCTGGGTCTAAAAGCTCCTCTAGTTCTCTTATGGGATTTATCTCTGTTTCTTCATATGTTGGCATATTGTTTTTATCCATTAAGGTCTTTAAATCTCTTAGCAAAAATAAAAAGATTTTTATTTCAAATAGCTCTACTTCCGTTAGGGTAAAGTCCTCATAGGCTCTTCTTACTGAATTTCTTAAATCTTTTACATGGCTTAATATATTATTGAATTCCCTTCTTAAATCTTTCTGCTCTATATAGGGGATATAGGACTCTAACTTATTAAGTTGATTTATAAGGTCATCTTCTTGGCCTTCTACGTAGGCCTTAAGCCTGCTTTTATACATTTGACCATAAGGTGTTATGGGGTTTATACCGTTTAATACATATTGAAAATCTAAAGAATCTCTTGTAGACTGATCCATAAATACCATATTATTCACCACCCAATACTAAATCCATTACTGGAATATGTTTTATATACGTTTTCATTTGCTTTAAGAATTCATCTGGGTCAAAGTAATATCCTTGCGGGGCAAATGGATTTAGGGTTAAGGCAACCAAATCTATTGGTTCTAATACCCTGACTTTTATTCCCATCCTCTCAAACTTAATCCAATCTTTAGGATTTACAAATATTTTTGTTCCATCTGTTACTACTATCTCTATATTCTTATACTTCCTTGTAGACCTAGTTAAATCATTTAGGGTGGTCCTCACCAATGATCCTGGTATAATCAAGTATTTTGAACTTTCCTTTATGTGTTCACTAATTAGGCTTCCTGCACTTAAGGCAGTCTTTATAGGAAGTATATCCTCTTCACCGTTCTCATCTATTATGGCTATTTTGTTATTATCTATTAACTTTTTTATCTGTTCCTTCTCTTCTATATCTTCTATAGCTGGTAGGTTAAAAAGATTTACTACGTGGGCTGTTTCTTCAATTGCTCTATTCATATCTCTTGACAATACAGCACCTGTTGCCAATAGGGTAGCCTCTGATATTTCCGGATTAGCTGATGATATTCTGTCTAATGCTCCATCTATTATTACAAAGTTAGCTCCAAGTTCTAACATTATATCTGAAACTTTTTTAATTTCGGATAAAAGCTGGGGGCCAGCTACTTGTATATAGCCCCCAGTTCTTACCCTACCTATGATGATTTCTCCCATTGGACTTCTAAAATCTGTAACTTGCATTATCTCTATATTTGCATCTCCAAGTGATAACATCTCTCTGGCAGTAGCAACTAGAGTTCCTTCTTCAACAAAGATTCTAGGCTTTTCGGTTTCAGTTACAATGTCTTCTCCTTCTCCATCTCTTCCAATAGAGGTTATACCTATGGGAATATCTTCATATATAGCTTCACTTATTAGGTGATTCAGAGTTACCGTTTTACCGCTATTTTTAGACATGCCAACTATTGATATAGTCTTATATTTTCCATTAACAAGTTCAATTAACACGGTAGTCTCTCCTCATAATAAGTTATTATTTTCTGTTCTTTCTTGCTAAGTTAGCTGGCTCCATGAATTTAACTTCTGGTCCTTGTAATAATCCAGCAACTCCACCGATTTCTCTTTCAGCTTTACAAGCGTCACACTTACAAGGCTCTTCAACCATATTTGGCTCAGTGTAAGTTGTGATAATTCCTTCATAGTTTCTTAAAACTATTTTGCTTGGTGATTGAGAAATTAGGTATTGTGGCATAACTGGAGTTTTTCCTCCTCCACCAGGTGCGTCAACAACAAATGTTGGAACTGCATATCCTGAAGTATGGCCTCTTAATGATTCCATTATTTCTAATCCTTTTGATACTTTAGTTCTGAAGTGCTCAATTCCCATTGAAAGGTCACATTGGTAGATGTAG
>CAZRYA010000076.1:0-3584 GCA_964604235.1 uncultured Tissierellaceae bacterium
ACCTCTAGTCATCAGGGCTGCCTTTGTATTGTCTCCAAATTTCATACCATCAGAAATACCTGCACCTAGGGCTATAATATTTTTTAATGCTCCACCTAACTCAACACCAATTACATCTGAATTAGTATATACCCTAAAATACTCATTCATAAATACATCTTGAACTTTTTCTGCTATTTCCATATCTTCTGATGCTACAACTACAGTAGTAGGCATTTCTATGCCAACTTCTTCTGCATGGGATGGACCAGATAAAATGACATAAGGATTGTCTGGAAGAATCTCCCCACATATTTCCGACACCCTATCTAAAGTATTGTTTTCAATCCCCTTAGCCACATTGGTAAGAATTTGCTCCTTGTCTACATAGGTTCTTATCTCCTCAAGTAAGCCTCTTACACCATGGGTTGGCACTGCCAATAATAAAATATCTTTATTTAAAACGGACTTCTTTAGGTCAGTTTCTATTATTAAATTTTCTGGTAGCTTGGGTCCAGGTAGGTATTTCTTATTTTCCCTATCTTCTATACACTTCTTGGCCTGGTCTTCATTCCTAATCCACATACTTACCCTATGACCATTTTTAGCAAGAACCATAGCCAAAGCAGTTCCCCAGCTTCCTCCTCCTAATACAGCTATTTCACTCTTCAAAAAAATCACCTCTAGTCTATATTTTGTTCTCTTCTCCATTTATTAATCTATTTATATTGCCCCTATGTTGGTATATCGACATTAAGGCCAATATAGTAATGGTTACCAGTTCCCACTTATCTCTTGTCCCAAAACCATATAGGGCCAAAGGAGCTAGCACTGAAAGACTTACTGATGCTAATGACACATACCTAGTTAATTTAACTATAAGAAGCCCTACCAGTAATAAGAGTATAAATACCCTAAAATCCATCATAAAAATTACACCTAGGGAAGTTGCTATTCCCTTCCCACCTTTAAACTTATAAAACACTGGATAATTATGGCCTACAACTACAAAAATAGAACTTAACAAGAATCCTTCATGGCCTAGAAGATAGACCCCTAACTTTATACTTACTATTGCCTTTAAAAAATCCAACAAAAATATTAATATTCCTAGTTTTTTTCCAAGTATACGTATTCCATTAGTTGCGCCAGAGTTTCCACTGCCATGCTGCCTTATATCTATATTTTTGAAGCTCTTCCCTACTATATACCCAAAAGATATACTTCCTATAAGATAAGATATTATAATTACTAGAAATTTCATTATCTATCTCCGCGTTCCCTAAATTCAAATAATATAGGAGTTCCTATAAATCCAAAATGCTTCCTGATTTGATTTTCTAAATATCTTACATATGAAAAATGGATTATATCTGTATGGCTTGCAAATATTATAAATTTAGGTGGCCTTGATGATGCTTGAGTTCCATAATAAATTTTTGGCCTTTTACCCTTGTCAGTTCCTGGCTGATTCATTAATACAGCCTCATTAATAATATCATTCAATACGCCTGTACTAATTCTTAAACTATAATTTTCATTTACCATATCTATTGTATCTAGAAGTTTTTCAACCCTCTGTCCCGTCTTGGCAGAAATAAATACAATTGGAGCATAGGCTAAAAATGATAGTGTATCCCTAATATCCTTTTCAAATTTTAAATTTATATTAGTTTCTTTATCTACTAGGTCCCATTTGTTAACTGCTATAACCATTGCCTTGCCATTATCATGGGCATATCCAGCAATCTTTGCATCCTGTTCTGTTATGCCTTCACTGGCATCTATTACTAAAACACATATATCTGACCTATCTACAGCACTTAAAGTCCTTACTACGGAATATCTTTCCACATCTTCATAAATACTCCTCTTCCTCCTAAGACCTGCTGTATCTATAAATAGGTATTTTTTATCATCATGTTCAAAATATGTGTCTATTGCATCCCTAGTAGTCCCTGGAATATTTGTAACTATTACTCTCTCTTCCCCTAGTATATTGTTTATTAATGAGGATTTTCCAACATTGGGTTTTCCTATTAAAGCCACTTTTACAATATCATCGTCATATTCTGTATCTACATTTGGCGGGAAATTTCCTACTACTTCATCTAACAGGTCACCTATTCCCAAACTCTGCTCAGCAGAAATTGCAACAGGGTCTCCCAAACCTAATTCATAAAATTCATATATTTCATCTGGCGTTTCTCTACCATCGATCTTATTACAGGCAAGAACTACTTTCTTACCTGATTTTCTAAGAATATTTCCAACCTCCCTATCAGTTTCTGTTAACCCAGCCCTTCCATCTACTACAAATAGGATAACATCCGCCATATCAATTGCAAGAGCTGCTTGCTTTTTAATATTTTGCATTATTATCTCTTCACTTTCTGGCTCAATTCCTCCAGTATCTATTAGGGTATAATATTTTCCTAACCATTCTCCTTCTGCATATATCCTATCTCTAGTTACACCTGGAGTATCTTCAGTTATTGCTATTCTTCTTCCTGATAATCTATTGAACAAAGTAGATTTCCCAACATTTGGCCTACCTACTATACAAACTATTGCTCTTTCCATAGTTATCTCCTCCTTGTTTTAAAATATGTAAGCCTACAGAAACTTCTGTAGGCTTATTTTTAATATAGTGGATACTTCTTACACAAAGCTCCCACTCTATTTTTGATTTCTTCTCTATCATTTGATTCATCCAATGTTAAAGCAAATATCTTGGCAATTTCTTTCATATCTTCTTCCACCATTCCCCTTGTAGTTACTGCTGGAGTACCTATCCTAACTCCACTTGTTGTAAATGGAGATTCTGGGTCATTTGGAATTGTATTTTTATTAGTTGCAATTCCTACTTCTTCAAGTAAGGCTTCTGCTACTTTACCAGTTAAGCCCTTGTTTCTAACATCTATTAAAATTAAATGATTATCTGTTCCACCTGACACTAACCTAAAACCTTCATCTGTTAGTCCCTCTGCTAAAGCCTTAGCATTTCTTAATACTTGTTCTTGATAATCTTTAAAACTATCTTCTAAAGCCTCTCCAAAAGATACCGCCTTTGCTGCTATAATATGCATTAAAGGTCCACCTTGGATTCCTGGGAATATGGCCTTATCAATTTTCTTTGCATACTCCTCTTTGCACAGAATAGCTCCACCTCTTGGTCCTCTTAATGTCTTGTGGGTTGTAGTCGTTACAAAGTCTGCATATTCTACTGGGTTTTGATGCAAACCTACAGCCACTAGACCAGCTATATGAGCCATATCTACCATTAGGTAAGCTCCTACTTCATCAGCAATTTCCCTAAACTTTTTAAAGTCTATTGCTCTAGGATAAGCACTTGCACCTGCCACTATTAATTTTGGTTTTTCTCTAAGTGCAATTTCTCTAACCTTTTCGTAATCTATTAACTCAGTTTCACTATCTACTCCATAATCAACAAAATTATAGTAAGTTCCCGATATATTAACTGGACTACCATGGGTTAAATGTCCACCTTCTGATAAGTTCATCCCTAAAACCTTATCACCAGGATCTAATATTGAAAAATATACTTTGTTTCTTGACAATAAAAATTTATCCTGTTTACTAGT
>CAZRYA010000076.1:3594-8122 GCA_964604235.1 uncultured Tissierellaceae bacterium
TGTATGCAGCAAAATTTGCCTGAGAACCGCTGTGTGGCTGTACATTTACATGGTCAGCTCCAAATAGTTTCTTTAACCTATCCCTAGCTACATCCTCAACCTTGTCTACTACCTCACATCCGCCATAGTATCTGCGATTTGGATAACCTTCTGCATACTTATTTGTTAAATAACTACCTGCTGCTTCCATTACAGCTTGACTTACAAAGTTTTCTGACGCGATTAATTCAATGTGTCTTCTCTGTCTGTCAGTTTCCTCAACTATTAGGTTCATTATAGTTGGATCACTTTTTTCTAGGTTTTTGAAATCCATCTCATCCACTCCTTTATTTATTTAAACTATTAAATTATAGTTATATAAGAACTAATACTATGTTATAATGTTAATGTTCATTTATATATATTATATAATATATATAAATTTTTACAAGTTTATTAATTAAGAGGTGAGGGTTTGACTAATTTGGAACAAGAAGATATGCAAGAAGTAAAAAAACTATTAGTCTTAGCCACTTTGGCTGGAAGAATTATGTTAACAAGTGGAGCTGAAACCTATAGGGTTGAGGATACAGTCCAGAGAATATGTAGGTCTAAAAAAGAAATCAAGTATGCTGATGCTTTTGTTATCCCAACTGGGATTTTTATATCCCTAGAATATAAGGGTGAACTTGTAACCTATATCCAAAGGATTAAGTCTATTTCTACTGATTTACACAAGGTGGATATGGTAAATGACTTTTCTAGAGCTTTTGTCATGGGAAATATACCTTTAGATAAGGGAATTGAACAATTAAAAGAAATAAATAAGTTTCAAATATATTCAGATAGGCAGGTTAACTTTTGCGCATCTGTTTCTGCTGCTGCCTTTGTACTCCTGTTTAAGGGAACTTACACAGATTCATTTTTAAGTTTTATAGTCACTTTTTTGAGTTTAAGTATAGTTGACAAAATAAAAGATTTTAACCTAACTTTTTTGGTCAACAACCTATTTTCTTCAATGCTCATATCTGCCTTTGCAGTAGCATTTATAAAGTTAGGTTTTGGCAATGACATAAACTCAATAATTATAGGTGGTATAATGCCCTTGGTTCCAGGGGTAGCAATGACTACTGCTATTCGGGATGCAATGTCTGGCGACTACTTATCAGGACTCTCTCGTGGAATGGAGGCTATTTTTTCAGCCTTAGCTATAGCCCTAGGAGTAGGTATTGTCCTTAATTTCTACATGAAGGGAGTTTTTTAATTGATAATAAGTCAGTTTTTAATTAGTTTTTTTGCAACTATTGGATTTGCATTTTTATTTAAACTTTCAAAAGAAGCTATTTTTTCTGCTGGAATTGTTGGAGCAGTAGGTTGGTGTGTTTACTTTTCCAGTAGCCTAATATTTCATAGTGTAATATCAGCTTCATTTCTTGGAGCACTTACAGTTGGTATACTTGGGGAAATATTTGCCAGAATAGAAAAAAAACCAGCCACCCTTTTTATAATACCAGGGATAATACCCTTAGTACCAGGTGGCGGTTTATACTATACTATGCTTTACTTAATTGAAAAAGATTTTTCAAAAGCAGCTACAAAAGGTGTTGAAAGCTTTTTTATAGCAGCCGCTATTGCTATAGGCATTATAATTTCATCAACTATGTCAAAATCTATTCGTCGTTTTAAAAACAGGTCCTAATTTTGTTTAGTGTATTGGAGCATGGTTTGTACTAGAGCATCTAACTCTTTTTCATCCTTTGCTCCTTCTATATAACCCTTTAAACATTCCTGCATATAATTCTCCAGTATTAGTCCCCCTACACTATTTAGGGCCGACCTAGCTGCAGCAACTTGAATCAGTACATCTCCACAAAATTTCTCCTCAGAAATCATCCTTTGAATACCTTTTATTTGACCTTCTATTCTTCTAAGTCTTTTTATTACAGCATCATTATCTTGCAATAATTTCACCTCTATCTATATAATTCTCGTCATTCTTATGGCATCTTCATCTTTTTTAGCAACGCTATTATCAATTAGCCTAACAACTACTAGACCCATGGCCATTGTAACAATTCCTATTGCAAAACTTATTAGTTCAAAGTTTTTAACCCCACTGGCCTTTAGTAAACTAAAACTTCCAAATATACCTAACAGTAAAAAAGCAAAAGGGATAAAATATACAATCATAGTGTATTTCATAAGATCTTTTATTTCACCTTTTATCTCTACAGTATCACCTATTTTAGCATCCAAGTCATTCTTAACTATAACAGAATGGCTTGGAGTATCACAGCCACCACAAGTCTTACAACCACCACCACAGCCTGAAATTCTTTTTATTTCAACTTCTGCCCTTCCTTTTCTTATACTTTTTACTATTCCTATTTGTTCCATAGTTACCTCCTTAAAGCTATATCCTTAATAACTTCTCCCCCTATACTTATACCCACTACAGAAGGTATAAATGCAATACTACCAGGAGTAGCCTTCCTCTTATCAATATCTCCAACATTTACATTTAAAGGCTCTTCCTCAGACCATATTACCTTTAAATCACTAACTTCCCTCTTCCTAAGTTCCCTTCTCATAACCTTGGCAAGGGGACAAACCTTAGTGTCATAAATATCTCCTATTTTAAAAGCAGTAGGGTCTAATTTATTTCCTGCCCCCATAGAAGAAATAATTGGTATCTCTCTCTTCTTACTTTCTACAATTAAGTCTATCTTTGAGCTTATCATATCTATTGCATCAATTATATAATCATAATTAGGCTCAAGTAGAACTTCTCGGGTTTCTTGGTTATATTTTTCTATAAAGGTATTTACCTTTATATTAGGATTTATAGTTAAAAGCCTTTCTGCCATAACGCTTACCTTGTCCATACCAATAGTTTGACTATTGGCATGGATTTGCCTATTAATATTGCTTATATCAATAGTATCATAATCTATCAAGGTAATCTGTCCTAATCCTGTTCTGGCCAATACTTCCGCTGCAAAAGATCCAACTCCCCCTACGCCAAATATGGCCACATGGGAATTTTTTAAGGCTTCCATACCTTCTGACCCTATTAAAAGTTCTGATCTTATAAAGGCTTGGTCTCTATTCACTACTTATTTTCTCCTATATCTAATTTTATATGAAGGTCTTTTAATTGGTCACTAGATACACCAGTAGGGGCATCTGTCATTAAACAAGTTGCTGATTGAGTTTTAGGAAAAGCAATAATATCTCTTATGTTATTTGTACCACTTAATAACATAACAAGTCTATCAAAACCATAAGCTAAACCTCCATGAGGTGGTGTTCCATATTTAAAGGCCTCTATTAAAAAACCAAATTGATTATTGGCTTCTTCATCTGTAAATCCTAAGGCTTTAAACATTCTTTTTTGTAAGTCAGAGTCATTTATCCTAATACTTCCTCCACCTAATTCATCACCATTTATTACAATAT
This sequence comes from uncultured Tissierellaceae bacterium, assembly GCA_964604235.1. Classification (GTDB taxonomy): domain Bacteria; phylum Bacillota; class Clostridia; order Tissierellales; family Tissierellaceae; genus CAZRYA01. The sequence goes on from CAZRYA010000076.1 coordinate 7,033, forward strand.
CATAGGCCTTAGCACGAACTTTCTCTGGTTGAGTCTCTAGCAAGTGAATATCTTCTTCCATTGGGTGAGTAAATGGATGGTGTTTAGCAACATACCTATTTTCTTCATCATCGTACTCAAATAAAGGAAACTCTGTTATCCAAACTAAATTTATCTCTTCATCATCTATTAATTCTAACTCCCTAGCAACTTTATTTCTAAGATTGCCTAAGGAATCATAGACAACTGTATTTTTATCCGCTACAAATAATAACAAGTCTCCCTTTTCTCCATCTAATCTTACTATTATTTCCTTTAATTTATCTTCACTAAAAAATTTGGCAATTGGAGAAGAAATACCTTCATCGTTTATCTTTATCCATGCAAGTCCCTTTGCTCCAAAATCCTTAATATAATTTTCAAGTTCTGTAATTTTTTTTCTGCTAAATTGCGCTTCAGCTGATTTTACATTAATTCCCCTAACACTTCCTCCATTTTCTACAGCAGAATCAAATACCTTAAACCCACTGTCTACACATAAATCAGAAATGTTTTTCAACTCCATACCAAACCTTAAGTCTGGTTTATCCACTCCAAATCTTTCCATTGCATCATTATAAGTCATTCTTTTTATAGGAAGTTCTATGTCTACACCCTTTAACTCTTTAAAGATTTTTGCTAGTAGCTTCTCATTTATTCCAATTACATCTTCCACATCAACAAAGGACATTTCAATATCTACTTGTGTAAATTCTGGTTGCCTATTGGCCCTTAAGTCCTCATCTCTAAAACACTTTACTATTTGATAATACCTATCCATGCCAGAAACCATAAGTAACTGTTTCATCAATTGTGGAGATTGTGGAAGAGCATAAAATTCCCCTTCATTTACCCTACTTGGCACTAAATAGTCCCTAGCTCCCTCTGGAGTAGGCTTAGTTAACATTGGTGTTTCTATTTCTATAAAATCATTTTCATAAAGAAAATCTCTTACTACTTTTCCAGCTTTTGCTCTTAACTTTAATTTATCCTGCATTGAAGGTTTTCTCAGGTCAAGATACCTATGTTTAAGTCTCATTGTTTCAGATACATTATCATCATCTTTTATATA
>CAZRYA010000077.1:0-7895 GCA_964604235.1 uncultured Tissierellaceae bacterium
AAAAATTAAATCCAGCTACTGGACCAATTTACGTTGAAGGAGCAGAAGTGGGAGATATTTTAAAAATTGATATTCTAAATATAGATGTGAAGGATAAGGGTGTTGCTGCCATTGTACCTAAAGAAGGGGTTTTAGGTGACAAAGTCCAAAAACCTATAATAAGGGTTTTTGATGTGGTGGATGGAAAGGTAGACCTTTTTGGACAAAAGATTCCTATAAATCCCATGATTGGAGTTATAGGAGTAGGGCCAGGAGAAGAAGACGGGGTTTGGAAAACAGATAGTCCTTGGAAACATGGAGGTAATATGGATACAAAGGATATTAAATCGGGATCAAGTTTATATTTACCTGTAAATCAAAAGGGGGCTATGTTGGCTTTGGGAGATTGCCATGGAATAATGGGTGATGGAGAGTTATGTTTTACTGGACTTGAAATTCCAGCAGTAGTAAGGCTTAAACTGGATTTGATAAAAGATAGAAGGATAGAGTGGCCAATTGTTGAGACGGATAAAGAGTTTATGGTAATCGCCTCAGGAGATGATTTAGACGAGGCTATCTATACTGGGACAGATCAAGTGGTTAAGTATATTATGGAAGTGTTGAATTTAGAATTTGAAGAAGCCTATATGATGGCTAGTTTATTAGTTGATATTAGAATTTCTCAACTAGTAGACCCTAAGATAACTATAAGGACTGCTATAGATAAAAAAATAATTAGTATGAAGGCCATTACAAGTAAATAAATTTAATAGTATAAAAATATTAATTATGAGGTGATTTTATGTGGTTAAATGAAAAGACTAAAGAATTACCAATGGAAGGAGGTCTATATGAAGTATTCCAGCAGGCCTTAGCTTTAGAAGCAAGAGGTGAGAAAATAATCCATATGGAAATAGGTAAACCAGATTTTGATTCACCAGAAATAGCAAAAGAAGGTGTAAAAAAAGCTTTGGATAGGTCAATGGTCCATTATACAGCTATGAATGGAATCCCAGAGCTTAGACAAGCAATAGTGGAAAAATATGAAAAAGACCATAATTTAAAATATGATTATAGGGATGAAATTGTTATAACGGCAGGAGCATCTGAAGCTTTAGCTTCAATTATTATGGCTGTAATAAATCCAGAAGATGAGATTATTGTACCTAGTCCATATTTCCCCCTATATTTAGATCAAGTAGTATTAGCAGGTGGGAAGATGGTAGAAATACCCTTGAAAATGGAAAATGATTTTCAATTGAAGGCAGAAGATATAGAGACGAGTATAAATGAAAAAACAAAATTGATAATCTTAACAAGTCCCCACAATCCAACAGGGTCAATTACTACTAAAGTTGAATTAGAGAAAATAGCCAAATTAGCAATAGAAAATAATATATTAGTGGTTTCAGATGAAACCTATGACCAATTTTTGTTTGAGGGAGTCCATGAAAGTATAGCTGGGATTCCAGGTATGAGAGAAAGGACAATTGTTGTGAATTCAGCCTCTAAAACTTATTCTATGACTGGATGGAGGATAGGTTACGCTATGGGTCCTAAGGATTTGATTAAGTATATAACAAAAGTCCACCAAGGTTTTTCAACTTGTGCTACATCATTTGCCCAGGCAGGAGCAGTTGAAGCCTACAAGCATGGGGATGATTTTATAGGATTAATGCTTGAGGAATTTGAGGAAAGAAAAGAATTAATATATGAAAAATTATCCAAGATAGAAGGGATAAAAGTGCTTAAACCAAGAGGAGCTTTTTATATTTTTCCGAATATATCAAGTTTTGGAATGTCAGATGTAGATTTTTGTAAGTATATATTAGATGAAGCCAAGGTTGCTATAGTTCCAGGGAGCTCATTTGGCAAGTATGGAGAAGGATTTGTGAGGATTTGTTATGCCTGTAGTAAGGCAGAAATAGAAGAGGGAATAGATAGGATTGAAAAAGCAATAGGGAGACTTTAGTCTCCCTATTGCTTTTCATCTATCTTAAGTAGATTTTTTATTTCTTCTAATATTAGAGCTTCATCTACATTTAAAATGCTACTTATTTCCTGGTTTAACTTAGACTTTTTATTGTAGTCTAAGATTGCTCTTTGGCCTGATATATAGTCGATTTCCACATGGTCTTTAGACTCCCTAAGCTTGGTAAATTTGAAGAGAGATATTTCACCTGTGTTTCTAAGAACAGGGATTTTAGATAAAACAGTATTCTCAGATGGAATATTTATTAGAATCCTACTATTGTCATAGTATTTAGTTTCAATTGGAAAATTAAAACTAATAACTCTATTTATGTAGGTTTCTATTTTATCCATATAACTTATATTAAAATCTTTTTTGGGAATTATAATTTGAGAGCTTGTTTCTGTAATAGAAAAATTCTGAACTTCTATATTATAAAGTCTTTTTAATGATGATTTTAATATTATATAGGAAGTATATTGCTGAAGAACATTAAGCCTAAGTGATAAATCTAGCTTAAGTGTAACTGAATTATCTACTATATCTTCAGCTATAACATGGATAATTTGTCCCTTATCTTCATAGATATCCAACAGTTTAGAATTAGATATAAACCCTTTAGAATTAGGTATGGAGCCTGATTCCCTAGGTATAAATATAGTTCTATCAAGTTTTAGATAGTATTTATTTTTTATGTACATCTTTTCTAAAACATTGGCAGAAATTTCTTTTATATAAGGATTTTTTAAATATAGCTTCATAAGATACTCCTTCCTTTTGGCTTATGGTTCTATTTTAACATAAAAGGTAAAATTAAAATATATAATATGGTATAATTATGAAAAAAGGAGTTAGAAAACATGGATTGGAATTATTTTTTTCTAGTAGGAATTATATTATTAATATGGAGTTTGAATAGGATGCATAAAAAAAAGTAAAGGGGTAACTTATGGGCCAGCCACTTATAATAATTAATGCTTTTTTTGTTATTGGAACTTTATTAACTTATTATTTTAATTTAAATGTTTTATATTTAAATTTGTTTTTATTTATGGCTTCTATTTTAATTATTATTTTTAAAAAAGATAGGGCCTATCTTCTACTGGTTTTATTAAGTCTTATTGTATCTATTAATTACTCATCCCATATAAAAGATAGGTATAAATACATTGAAGAAATAAACCAGATGGATATTTTAGAAATAAGAGTAAGTGGTAAGTTGGGAGAAAAAGAGGATTATACTAGCTATAAGGGGAAGGTTTTAGGCTTAGATGGCTTCTATATAAGGTTAAATCTAGTAGGAGAAAAGAATTTTAAATTAGGGGATGTCATTTTAGTAAGGGGCCAGGTTAAACAACTTAGGGCAAATGGAAATCCTAAACTATATAATGAGAAAAGGACTAATTTAAGTAGTAAAATATATGGAAGAATGACCATAGAAGATGGAGATATTATATCTACCCAGAATACCAGTAAGATTTATGAAAAACTTAAGCTAAAGTTTGAAGACTATGTATTAGATACATATAAGGGAAACTTAAATGAAAGGAATTCAGGTTTAATGGAAGCTATTATACTAGGCAGATCTTATAGTTTGGAGGAAGTTAGCCTAGAAAATTATAGGTACTTAGGTTTGGGTCATGTTTTAGCCATATCAGGTTTACATATAGGCATTGTATACTTATTTTTAGAGATGGCATTAAAAATTTTTCAAGTTAAAAAGGATAAAAGGATAGTCATTCAACTTCTTATAATATGGTCCTATGGATACTTGGTAAATTTTCCACCATCAATTATAAGGGCAAATATAATACTTACAGTATCACTTATAGGTTTTTTATTTGAAGAACCAGTAGATCCAATAAATATAATATTTTTAAGTATGGGGATTTCACTTTTAATAAATCCATTTTATATATTTAGTCTAAGTTTTCAGTTGTCTTACCTAGCCTACTTTTCCCTAGTATATATCTATAGGAGGTTGGCAAGTGTAAGCTTTTTAAGGAATAGCCCTTTTAATAAAACACTACCAATAATAGGAGTTATCTTGGGAACACTACCCATTCAAGCCTATTATTTTAATAGGTTTAATCTTTTGACCATATTGGCAAATCTTGTAATAGGCCCCCTAATCTATCTTATAGTTAATTTAGGCCTACTAGGTCTAATACCAGTTTTAACCAAGGTCACATTGGGTTCATTAGACATTATACTTAATTTAGAAAATAGACTTATATTAAACTTAGCTGGCTTAAAAGCCTTTAACATAAACTTAAGGTCACCAGATATTTTGGAACTTATACTATACTATATAATTTTGTTTATACTACTTAATTATTCTAAAATAAACTATAGAATAAAAAACAGGTCACTAAAACTATTTTTAAGTGGATACTTTGTATTTGCAGTATTTTTTAATATAAACTATGAGGATCCTAATATGTATATTGATTTTATTGATGTAGGACAGGGAGATAGTATCTTAATAAAATATAAGAATGAAAATTATTTAATAGATACGGGAGGAAGTGGATTTGGTAATTATAGTATACCAAATAATATAACTATACCCTATTTAGAGAAAGAAGGGGTTAAAAATATAAATGGATTTTTTATAAGCCACTTTGATTTTGACCACAGTGAAGGTCTGGTGGAAATTTTAAAAAAATTTAATGTTGAAAACCTATACCTAGCTTATGATAAGAATTTGGCCAAAGGAAATATTAATATCTTAAGGAGAGGAGACATACTTGATTTAAATGATGATATTGAATTAGAAGTTTTAAATCCATTAAAAATAGTAGAGTTTGAAAATAACAACTCTCTAGTATTTTTAATGAAATTTAAAGGCAAATCCATATTATTTACAGGGGATATGGAAATAGAGGTGGAAAATGAAATAAGGGACTACTTGTCTACTGATAAAATTCATATATATAAGTCTCCCCATCATGGTAGTAAGTCATCTTCAAACAAGGCATTTTTAGATGGACTGGAGATAATTTATGGAATTATAAGTGTGGGTAGAGATAATTCTTATGGCCATCCCAGTGATGAAGTAATTGAAAGCTATAAAGATAAGGGAATGGAAGTTTATAGGACAGATGTCCATGGAAGAGTTAGGTTTGTAATAGGAGACGAAATATTAGTAGAGCCATATTTAGGTGGCAGGAACTACTGTTACTACTGGAAGGAAATATTATATGTCTTATGGATATATTTATTTATATTTCTAATGGTTTACCAGTATAAGATTTTAGAGGAGGATTCAATTGGATTATAAAGACTTGCTTAAAGATATAGATGAGTTAGAAGGGCCTTACCTATTAAAAGGACAAGAAGAGTATTTAATAGATAATACTGTTAGTTTAATAGATGATAAAATAGTTGGAGGCCCTATGAGGGATTTAAACTACATGTTTTTAGATGGAAAAAGTGTAGAGCTAGAAAGTATTATAAATGCTTGTGAAACCTTGCCCTTTATGGGTGAAAAAAAACTGGTTGTTTTAAATAATATAGCAAGTTTTATAGATATAAAAGAAAATGAAAAAGGCCTAGTTGAATATTTAGACCAGGTCCAAGATCATGTAGTATTTTTAATGGTAGATAATAAGAACAATTTAAAGAAGACAACCAGTCTTTATAAGAGACTAAAGAAATTAGCTAGAGATGTTGAATTTAATAGGCTTGAGCCTAGAGAATTTTCAGCCTGGGTTAATAGGTATCTTAAGTCTAAGAAAAAGTCTATTGGAAGTGGAGACCTGGCTTATCTAGTAGATAAGTTGGGCTATTGCCATTATGGAAGTGAAAAGGAACTTTATCAAATGACTAATGAGCTTGATAAATTAATTCATAGGTCAGCTGAAGCCATCAGTAGGAGTGATATTAATGATAGTTTATCTAAGTCATCAGAAGAAAACATTTTTGGGTTTTTAGAAGCTCTTTTAAGTAAGGACGGAGATAAGTCCATAGGTATATTTCATGAATTAATAGGGGCAAAGGAGCCAGTGCAAAAAATACTTTTCATGATAACCCGTCAGTACAGGTTGCTAGCTTCTATTAAATCCTATAAGGAAGTAGGTTATGGAGAGAAACAAATTAGGGATAAGACAGGTATAAAGCCCTTTGAATATAAGAAAATTGCAAGTAAGTCTGGCCTTTATTCTATTAAGGCCATAAATGAAGGTTTAAAGCTAATACTTTCTACTGATGTAAAACAAAAAACCACATCTCAAGATGAGGTTCTTTTAATGGAAATGTTAATTGTAAACTTAGTGAATTTAAGTAATTGATTAAAATAAATAAAACTCCGGCTAGTCCGAAGTTTTTTTTATTTCATTATATAGCATTGTTTAATTTTCTAGTTAATTTACTAACTTTTCTTGATGCGTTATTTGAATGTAGAAGGTTTTTATGGGCAGCTCTTTTAAGTTTTTTATCAATAATTTTAATAAGTTCCCTTGCTTCTTCAATATTTCCGTTTTCGATAGCAGCATCAAATTTCTTGATGTATGTTTTTATTTCTGTTTTGTGTGCCTTGTTTACTTCTGTTTTTTTGTTTGTAACAAGAATTCTCTTTTGAGCAGATTTAATGTTTGCCAATAGTTTCACCCCCTCTAATCTAACAAAAAACATTTTATCATGAAGAGCCATAAAATGCAAGAACTTTAAAGATTTAATGATAAAATTCTATGAAATCATTATTTCTTGCTAAAATAGGTTAAAATGATATAATATAATGTGTTACTTATCATATAGGAGGTACAAATCATGAGTGAAAACAATGGGAATAAAGAGAATGAAAATGAGCTTTTAGAATGGATAAAAAGTATAGGGATTGCTATTGTAATAGCATTTTTTATAAAGACATTTTTATTTGATACAACTTATGTTAAAGGAATATCTATGTATCCTACTTTAGAAGAAAAAGATAGGCTATTTGCAAATAAGATTAGCTTATATATAGGAGAACCTAAAAAGGGAGACATAATTTTAATAGATGCTCCAGATGCAAAAAGAAAAAAATATGTAAAGAGATTAATTGGAACAGAAGGTGACCTAATAGAAATCACTGATGGACTTGTCTATGTAAATGGAGAAAAATTAGATGAGCCATATATAGAAGATGGAATATATACATATGTATATAATGAGGATTCATGGACAGTTCCAGATGGAGAGATTTTTGTATTGGGAGATAATAGACATGAAGGCGCTAGTAAAGACAGTAGGTGGTTTGGAACTGTTTCAGAAGATAGTGTAAGAGGAATTGCAGTATTTAGATTTTTCCCATTTTCTAATGGGAAGTTTGGAAAGATAAAATAGAGTTTAAGTCTAAATTTGGAGGGAAATATGCAAAATATAAATCAAGATAAAATTAGAAATTTATCTATTATAGCCCATATAGACCATGGGAAATCAACACTGGCAGATAGATTAATTGAGAAGACGGGAATGTTAACCCAAAGAGAGATGCAAAATCAAGTTTTAGATAATATGGACTTGGAAAGAGAAAGAGGAATAACTATAAAGTTAAAGGCAGTAAGACTAGTATATAAGGCTCTAGATGGACAGGAATATATAATAAACTTAATTGATACTCCAGGTCATGTAGACTTTACTTACGAGGTTTCTAGGTCCCTTGCAGCTTGTGAAGGAGCGATTTTAGTAGTTGATGCAACTCAAGGAGTTGAAGCACAAACACTGGCAAATGTTTACTTAGCCATGGATCAGGACTTAGAACTTGTTCCAGTAGTAAATAAAATAGATTTACCATCTGCAAGACCAGAAGAGGTAAAGGAAGAGGTAGAAGATATTATAGGAATTGATTGTTCAGATGCTCCCTTAATATCTGCTAAAGAAGGTTTGAATATAGTAGAGGTACTAGAAAGTATAGTACATAAGATACCAGCTCCTTCAGGAGATACAAATAAGCCATTAAAAG
>CAZRYA010000078.1:0-5300 GCA_964604235.1 uncultured Tissierellaceae bacterium
ACTCCAAAGCACAGACCTATCAAATTTAAATCTACCCTTCCTGGTGCCTTGTTTGCATCTTTTGGTTGGATGATTGTATCCTATGGTTTTTCTTTTTATGTAAATAATTTTGGAAAATACTCTCTTACCTATGGAAGTCTAGGTGCAATTATAGTCTTTTTAATCTGGCTATATATATGTAGCAATATTATATTAATTGGTGGAGAGATAAATGCAACTCTTGACTACTTTAAAAGACATAACTGGGAATTTAACCAATTTAAATCAGCCATACTTAAATTTTAAAAAGCATCTAAGACCTAAGGTCTTAGATGCTTTTACTTATATCCTTTGATAAGTCATCATATTCCATTTTAAATAAGGGATAATTTGCTGCTACTAGTGAGATTATACTAAAACCTATAGAACCCATAAAAATATTTTTTATTAGGATTAAGCCGTATTCCAAATACTGGCCATCTTTACCTCCAAATACAGTAAATATAATAATAGTGGAAACAATCCCTCCTATTACTGCAGAATATAAGGTGTAGAGTAGCCCCTCTATGGATACCATTTTGACTATGGCCTTATTGCTCATTCCTATTGCCCTTAAGATATTGATTTCCCTATTCCTAAGGACTATATTAGTACTTATAGTATTAAATATGTTTATAAAACTTATTAGGGTTATTATAAAGACAAAGCCGTATAGAAGCATGGAAATAATACTATACATGGCCTTTTCTTCTTTTAAAAACTCCCTATAATCAAAATAGTCTATAAGAGTAACATTTTTCATCTCATCCATTAACATTCTTACATCTTCTAAGTCTTTTTCATCCTTTATATTTATAAAAAATTCTCTCAAGTACATAGTAAAACCTGTCTTTTCCTTGATATCCTCCCAAGTACTCTCACTTACTATAAATTCAAGCCTATTATTTTTAAAATTCTTTTTCGGCCCTTCTACTATTCCCACTAGGGGTAAGCTGTAGGCTTGGGTAAACTGATCATCATAGGTATTCTTCCTTATCCTAAAATTAATTTCTTCTCCTAGCTTAAAGGGCATATTATCCTGCCTAATATACCTCTTATCTAAAATCATTACCAGTCCCTTGTCTTCCAGATTTCCACCTACTAGGCCTTCTTTATTTATCCCTTCTAAGTCTGTACTCTTTAAAGAAAAATCGTTATTTATTATATCATCATCTATAAATCTTTGGCTTAATTTCTCATAGCCATCTAGGATTTGTAGATAGGTTAAGTTTTCAATATCCACATTAGATATGTTTTCATTATAGTCTAGGGCTGACTCCCAGAAATCCATCATGTCGCCATTATAGGCAATAACCCTAAAGTCATGTAGGTTTTCAACCTTACTTTGAACCTTAAAGGTCATGTCTAAAAAAGTTGAAAAGGATATAAATAAAACCAGACTTACAACCATAGAAAATATTGTTATAAAAAACCTACTCCTATTTCTTCCCAGATTTTTATAGGCAATTTCTGTTTCTATACCGAATTTATCCCTTAAGATAAGGTTTAATTTCTTGTTTTTTATCTGCTTATTCATAGGGGATACATTCCCTTTTATATTGTCTATTACAGTAGTTTTTCCTGCCTTAAAAGCAGGTCCTAAACTGGACAAAAATATCATAACTAGGCCTAAAAAGCAACTCAATATAGTTACTTTAGGAGATATTACCCTTTGAAGATTTTCCACCAAATATGAACTTGATTCTATTCTTTCGATATGGTTAATGACAAAATCAATGAACTTAATCCCAACAAAAACACCTAATGGAATACCTACAAGAGATAGGATACTGGCTTCCTTGTAAACTATCATCCTTATTTGACTGGGTGTTGCTCCTATGGACCTAAGTAATCCAAATTCTTCTATCCTCTCTATTATAGAAATATTAAAAGAGTTGTATATTACAGCAGAAGATGAAATTATAATAAGGCCTATTATAAGAGCTATACCTAGTCCTACATTGTACTTTCTAGTCCCTAACCTGGTCTTAGTAAATAAATCTAAAAGCTCATGGTTTTTTACTATATTTTCCTCTTTTATCCCCAAGTCCTCTCCTATTTTATCAATGGCCCAATAAGGTTCAGACCTATCCTTTAGGTTAAAATATACATCATATCTTTTAGAATCATTGTTGGTTAAAGTAATCCCCGGACTGGTAAGTCCGTTGTTTACCATGTTCCTATTCCTAATAAAGCCTACAACTATATAATTCTTCTTACCTGTTTCCTCATAGACATCGTCATTTAACTGCCCTATGGTTACATTTATCTTATCTTCCAACAGGAGGGGCTGGTTTATAAATAAAGTATTAGACTTTTCTATTACTATCTCATTGGAATTTCTAGGATACCTACCTTCTAAAAGACTAAATTCATTTAATTTTATTCCCGTTTCATCATAGGCCTTTAAGTCTATATATTGGACACTTTCAACATTCTCTTCTGCCTTATCCAATTTTATATAGCCCACCCTTTCACTGACACCTACCCTTTCAATATCTACATGGTATCTTAATTTATTTAATTTTTCCCTCTCTAGATTTTTAAACATCCCATCATAAGATCCACTTTTTCTTTCCCTTTCCCTAACTATGGTGGCCTTTACTGACAAGGTTAAGTTACCAATGGAAACTATCATGGCAATAGATAAAATAATACCTAGTAGGGTTAAAAGAGTTCTGGTCTTCTTACTTTTCATATACCTATTGGTTAAATCTACATAGCTCTTCATTAAACTTCCTCTATTAAACTTCCATCTTCTATTCTAATAATCCTATCTGCTGAAGAGGCAATGTTTAAATCATGGGTTATTAAAACCAAAGTTTGATTATATTTTTTTACCGATATATGAAGTAGGTCTATTATTTCCTTACTAGACTTACTGTCTAAGTTGCCAGTAGGTTCATCAGCCAGTAAAATTGCAGGATTATAGCATAGGGCCCTACCAATAGATACCCTTTGCTGTTGGCCACCGGAAAGTTCACTAGGTAGATGGTCCTTCCTATCTTCTAGACCCAGAACCCTTATCAGGTCTTGATAATGCTCCTTATTAACCTTCTTATTGTCTAATAAAATGGGTAACAATATATTTTCTTCTGCTGTTAATACTGGAACTAGATTATAGAATTGAAATACAAAGCCCATCTTCCGCCTTCTAAAAATAGCCAACTCTTTTTCTTCTAGGGAATAAATATCAACTCCATTAATATAAACCTTACCACTACTTGGCTTATCCACCCCTCCAAGCAGATGTAATAAGGTAGACTTACCTGATCCACTTGCACCTACAATTGCTACAAATTCTCCCTTATTAACTGATAGGTTTATATTCTTTAATGCCTCTACCTTAGTATTTCCCTCTCCATAAATCTTTGATAGGTTTACTGCCTTAATAACCTCCATCTAGTTCCCTCCTTTCACACTATATATTTTAAAAAGCTTACTCTCATCTCTGTTCCACTTTCACTTGTACTTAGGGCTATTACCCCATTCTGAGATTCTATGATTAACTTACTCAAACTCAGGCCAATCCCAATACTATTGGCCTTAACACTACTATTGCTGCTATAAAATCTCTTGAATATATAGGGTAAGTCTTCATCTTTTATACCACTGCCATCATCAATTATATTTATGCTAGACCCTATTTTATTGTCTTCTATAGAAATTACTACCCTTTCACTACTGTGTTCTAGGGCATTTTTAAGAATATTTATTACGGCTTCTGTAGTCCACTCTTCATCTCCAAAGAAATAGGCTTCATCATTAGATATAATTTCTATCTCCCTATTTTTTGCAAGGGACTTTACTCCTATAATACTTTTGTTTACAATATCTCTCATATAGACCTTGTCCCTATTGAATTCTATAGCTCCCGCCTCTATTCTAGCCAATTTTAAAAGGTTTATTATTAGCCACTCCATCCTTTCTAATTGGTTAGACATTCTCTCATAAAAAACTAGCTTAGTTTCTTCGTCCATATTGTCTGACTCAGATAGGATATCTGTAATCATAATCAAGGATGCCAAAGGTGTTTTTAACTGGTGGGATATATCTGATATCATATCCTTTAAGAACTTCTTTTCACCTTCCAGCCTGTCCATAGTATTTTCCAAGGTCTTAGACATTTGGTTAAATTGATGATTTAAAATATTTAAGTCCCCTTCACCCTCTTCAGCCAAATAAACAGAATAATCTCCCTCTACTACTTTTTCTGCTGCCATATAGACCTCTTCGACTTTTCCATATATTTTTTTATAGTCATAATAAATAATACATATTATAGGTATAAAGCCTAGAAATACAAATATCAGAAAAAAGTATTCCATCTTAGGGCTAATCTTATTTAAGACCATATTCCTATTCTTTTTGAGGCTTTCGTCATAACCATAAGGGGTAAGAATCTCCCTTCCCCTCTCTACATCTTCCTCCTTGACTCCGTCTATAAGGGTTCCTATCATTTTATTTTCCCTTGTCCTATTTCCCTCTACTCCTATAGAAATAAGGGCCATGTTTTCTTCTACTATTTTTTTGTTAATATACTCCATATATAGGCTTATGGCTAAAAATACAAATAAGGCAAAGACTAATTGAAATATAATTATCTTTATACAACTAGATCTAAACTCTCTATTCCTAAACATCTACTCACCTCTAGTCACTACATTCCAAATATAGCCTACACCTCTTATAGTTTTAATGTATTCTGGATTTGATGAATCTAATTCTATTTTTTCCCTAAGCCTTCTAATATAAACCGAAAGTGTATTGTCATCTATAAAGTCTCCATCTATATCCCATAAGTCTTCTAAAATCCTATTCCTAGTAAGGGCTATCTTAGAATTAGTCATAAATATGACAAGTAGCTTATACTCAGATGGTGTTAGCCACAGTAATTCATCACCATTATAGACCTTATTTTCTATCAAATTAATCCTAATATCCCCTGATATGATTATTTTATTTTCTATTGAATTTGTCCTTCTTAAAATTGCCTTTATCCTAGATAAAAGTTCCCTTATTCTAAAGGGTTTTGTAATATAATCATCTCCCCCAATATCTAGGCCCATAACTATATTGACCTCTTCATCTTCAGCCGTTAAAAAAATAATTGGTGTGGATTTAGTCTTTCTAACATTTCTACATATATCAAAACCATTGCCATCAGGCAAGCCCACATCTAATATAAGCAGGTCATAAGGATTGTTTTCAACCTTATTTATAGCTGCCTTATAAGTATTAGCTATCTCTATATCATAGCCTTCATTTTTTAATGTATATTC
>CAZRYA010000078.1:5310-7869 GCA_964604235.1 uncultured Tissierellaceae bacterium
GCCAGAGTACTATCATCTTCTACTAACAATATCTTCACATAATTCCCCTCCCATTATTGATATTATAGCATATAAAAAAAGTATATAAAATAATCATATTTTATATACTTAATCATCCTTCTAATTTATTTTATTTAAGTTTCCAACCTTATTTAAAGCCGTGTATAAACCCACTGCAGCCAAAGCTCCAAATAGACCTTGGCCTATATTGCCTGGAACAGACAAGAGGGCTGCTTCTTTTCCGTACATGGGTATCTGAAATATATAGTAGCCAAGGCTCATCCAAAGCCCTCCTATGGCTGTTGGAATTATAGGGTACCTCTTACCTAACTTAGTTTCTAATAAGTGGCCTGCTATATATCCCTCTAGACCTTTAACTACAAATGTTATTGGAACATAGTGGGTGTATCCTAAAAGTAGGTCTGCTAGGCCTGACCCAACTCCTCCAATTATAAAACCGCCTTTTCTTCCTAAGTACAAGGCTCCAATAAAGACCACCATATCTCCCAGGTTCAAGTAACCCTTGGTTGCAAAAGTGGGAATACTGACAAACATAGTCATAATAGTAGTAAGAGCCATTAACATTCCATATTTGACTAATAATTTCGTATCAATTTTTTTCATTTTAACACTCCTTTTGTATGGGTTCAGTTTTGCATTTTTGATAAGTGTATCTAAGTATAATCATAACACTTTGGAAGTGTTTTTACAATACACAAAAAAACTGTGGTCACCCACAGTTTAATTTAATATATATTCATTTTTCTTCTTACTTTTTTCCTTGGTCTTTTTTTCTTTCTTTATACTGACCTTAATATCTTTTACTTCCCTTCTCATAAGGAAGACTGAAATTATTGAAGTTATTAAGTCTCCTATTGGATAGGCTAACCAAACTCCCATAGCTCCTAAATTAAATACCTTTACTAGTATTATTGATATTGGTAGCATTAAAACTAATTGTCTTAAAATAGATACAATTACTGAAGACCTTGCTTTTCCAATTGCCTGGAAGTAAAATATAGAAATATAGTATACGCTTACCAGTGGGAAAAGTGAAATCATAATCCTAAAGGCCTTTACTGCTTCACCTATAATATGAACTTCTGAACTGTCTACAAAGAAACTAACTATCTGGGGAGTAAATATCATACATAGGCTCCAAAGAAAAAGTGTTGTTAGGCTTGCAAAAATTGTAGTCTTCTTAAGGACTTCTCCTAGTCTTTTGTAATTCTTAGCCCCTGCATTATAGGCTGCAATTGGCTGCATACCTGAAGATATTCCAAAAAGATTTAAGAATAAAAACATATATATCTTAGAAGTTATCCCAAGTACTATTATGGCCTCTTCACCCACTGCTGATTGAAGTAAGTTATTTAATACTGCCATTAGTATTCCATCTTCTGCCTCTACTATAAAGGCAGATATACCAACTGTAAGTATTGGTAATATATACTTAGGGTTTAAGCTAAAGCCCCTTTTAACCCCGTACTCTTTTTTCATCTTTGATAGGTGGTAGTAGGCAAAACAAAAACCTGCTATTTGAGATAGGGTTGTTGCTATTGCTGCTCCTGTTACACCCATATGCATTTTTTTTACAAGTATATAATCCACTATCATATTTAATATTGCACCTATACTAGTGCTCATTATTGATATTTTACTGTTTCCAGTAGCTATCATTATATTTGATGTAAACATGGTCATACTTAAAAAAGTTGAACCTATTATTATAATCTTTAGGTAGTCCATTCCATAGCCTAATATGGCCCCACTGGCCCCTAACATTTTTAGGATTGGCTCTGCAAAAATATATATTAATATTGATAAGGGGATCATTAGGGTTCCAACTAGGGTAAAACCATTTTTAATAGTAGCCCTGGCCTTGTCCAAATCTTCTGATCCTCTTGCCCTAGAAAATGCCGTTGATGTACCAATTCCAATCATCATACTAAGGGCTATTATTATTCTCTGTATTGGGAAGACAACCACTAGGGCACCTATTCCCATAGGATCTGCATAGTTACCAACAAAGTAAGTATCAACCATATTGTATAATTCCGATACTAACATGCCAATTATTATAGGTACGGATAATTTAAATAACAATTTACCTATACTTTCTTTTTCAAACATCTTATTGTCATCTGACATAATAAAACCTCCATTTATATTCTACATAAGAATATCATAATTGGAGGTTTTATTCATTCACTTCATTAGCTACTTTTC
This sequence comes from uncultured Tissierellaceae bacterium, assembly GCA_964604235.1. Taxonomy (GTDB): domain Bacteria; phylum Bacillota; class Clostridia; order Tissierellales; family Tissierellaceae; genus CAZRYA01. Next base: position 7,540 of record CAZRYA010000078.1, read on the forward strand.
AGTACAATTTTAAGATTTCCATTTTTTGTAGTTTTTTATTTTTCTTAAAATAATACACTCTTAATCGTCATTTAGTACTTTTTCCAAGGTAAATAAAGTCGCCCCAAAAGGCTGTAACTTGGAAATAATATTATAAACTATAGCTTTTTTTCCATAGTGGAAAGAAATATTTGGATGGACAAACTCATCTAATAGGTCCCAATAATTGTTGCTAAGTCTCTCTGGCTCACCTAGAGACCTCCACTTGTCATAGACAGATCCAAAATGTTTGTTTAACTCGTACTTGGTTATCTTATAGTCTACATCCATATTTATAAAGTTAATTGATAA
>CAZRYA010000079.1:0-7129 GCA_964604235.1 uncultured Tissierellaceae bacterium
GTTAAGGGCGACGGTTTTCCTAGTTTTTCTTCCAACATAGGCGTAAAATACTCTTCTGGTTTTAATAGGCTAGGTTCTATATCATCTATTGGTTTTTTTCTACAACTGGTTACAAGTAAACTTAGCCCTATAATTAACACTATTATCCTCTTCATATATCCTCCTAACCAACTACTTGGAATACCAAGACTCCTATAATAATTCCTAAAACCCCTCCAACTACCACCTCAAATAGGCTATGAATTTTTCCTTCAACCCTACTTTCTGCTACAAGTATTGCAAGCCCAAAGGCTAAAGTTGTAACCAAGGTGTTTGAAGCTAGAAATGCTATTATGGTTGCCATTGTAAAAGATATAGCTGAATGGCCACTGACTGTTCCTCCTTGAAAGTGGCTTCCACGCCCTCTATAAAATATTGCCTTTAAACCTATGGTTAATATTATGGCTAAAATCAAAGCTATAAAAGTAAGATGGATGGGGGAATTAGTTATCTTTATCAAAATCATTTCTGATATATTATTAATCCTATCAAAAAATAATAAATACCCTACTAGTAAGGAGTTAATCGCAGCTATTAACACTGCCCCTGCTGCTATATCTTTGGCTAACTTAGCCAGAGGATGATAGTTGTCTGTCACCAGGTCTACTACTTTCTCTATGGCTGTATTTAGCATTTCTGCCACAAAAACTAAAGATATGGCAAATAGCAGGGCTAAAAATTCATACCTGTTAAAATTAAAAAACAAACTTAAGCCAATGGCTGAAAAGGCCATAAAATAATGAATTTTCATATTCCTTTCTGTCTTTATGGCTGATAAAATTCCTGTTACAGCATAGTTAAAACTTTCTATTAAACTTCTACGTTTTTTCATAGGCTCTGGGCTTATTTAAAGATTTTTAAAATCTTCATTATTTCCTTCTCCTTATTTCTCATTAAATCCTTTTCATCTTCATCTATATGGTCATAGCCCAATAAATGAAGACTACTATGAACTGTTAAATATGAGATTTCACGCTTAAAGTCATGTCCATATTCTTTTGCTTGTTCCAATGCTTTTTCACAGGATATTATTATATCACCTAAAATAGGAATTTCACCTTCTATTAAAAAATCTTGTTCCAGCGGAAAAGAAAGGACATCAGTTTCCTTATCTATATTCCTAAACTCACTATTTATTTCCCTTATTTCTTGGTTGTCTACAAAAGATACACTCACTTCGTATTCTTCTTCTATATTTTCATAGTCAAGTACAGCCCTTATGGACCTATTTATTATAGCTTGAATATCTTCATCCATCTCTACCTTATCCTGCCTATTATCTATTAATATTTCCATACTATTCTCCTTTTTTCTCTGGATATTCTATCCTATCGTGGTAGATTCCAGTTAGAGTTTTCACAAAAGAATCTATTATAATTTCAATGTCCTTAAAAGTAATGTCACACTGAATCATCTGGGCTTCTCCTATCTTTCCTCCAACTACTTTCCTAACCATATTTTCAATTTTTTCTTCATTTAAATCCTTTAAGGATCTTACAGCTGCTTCTGATGCATCCGCCAACATTAATATAGCTGCTTCTTTTGTCTGAGGTGGCTTACCATCATATTTAAAATCATTAGGATCTACCAGCATCCCTGCCTCTTCTGCCTTATATTTAAAATATGCTACTGATGTAGTTCCGTGGTGTTCTTCTATTAGGGCTAAAATTTCCTTGGGTAGCTTTTCTTTTCTTCCCATAGCGACCCCATCCTTAGTATGACTTAAAATAATACTTGCACTATCTAATGGACTTAATTTATTATGGGGGTTTTCTATCCCAAATTGATTTTCTGCAAAATACAGGGGATTTCTAGTCTTACCTATATCATGGTAATAAGCTCCTACCCTAGTTAGAAGTGAATTTGCCCCTATGGCCTCTGCTGCTGACTCTGCTAAATTCCCCACCAATATACTATGATGATAGGTCCCTGGTGTTTCCATCATCAATTTTTTAAGTAAGGCTTTATTAGGATTTGATAGCTCAAGTAACTTCAGCGGAGTCAATATTTCAAACACATTTTCCCATATAGGTAGGGTACCTAAGGCTACAATTGATGATATTAAGCCTGATAAAAATCCATAGGCCGACCTGCTTAGTATTTCCATATTAGGAACATTTTTAGAAAGGCCAAAACCTATAATTAACAATAAATTTACAAAACCTACTACTATACCACTTATAAAAACTCCATTTCTATCTCCCTGCTTTATATTAATTAGGCCTCCTATACTGCCAGATAAAATGTACATTATTATTATATTCATATCCAATTTTAAAATATATCCCAAAAATATAGATATAAAAACATTTAAATAAAGCCCTAACCTTAAATCTATTAAAATAGAATATAAGATTATACCTGATGATATAGGCAGTATATAGGGCGAAATCGAAAAGAGAGTTTTAGATATTAATATTACCAAAACCGATATTATCATTATTACTATTATCTTATTACTTCCAAATACTTCCCTATTGAAGTTGTAAATATATAAGCCTATAGACCCAATATATATGAAAATCAATACCATTGTTCCTAAAAGATCCTTAAACATAGAATCATTTTTATATTTTAAAAGGCCTGACTTTTCAAACAGGGCCATTTCCCTCTTACCTACTAGGCTTCCTTTTTTAGCTATAGTGTCATTTTCCTTTATAACCAGTGTCTGAACGCTTTCCGAAGCTTCATCCTTTAACCTCTTAGTCTCTTCTACATCTAAAAATTCATTGACTTTTATGCTGTCTTTTAAAATAATATAGCCTATTTCTTTTTCCCCTTCTTCTATATCTAAATGGTCTAGTAGGCCATTTAACTTTTCTTGTTCATATTCTAGGTCTTTTTCTTTTACTCCCTTGGTCATAATATTGTTAGATAAATCCTTTATATAGGATTCTAATATATCTAAATTTCGTTCTTCCATCCTAACCAATATTCTTATTTGGTTCTTGTTTAAGTCATATGGTGACTTTTCTGATATTATGCTTATTTTACTATTTTCATTTAAATCTTCTATATTTCTTATATCTCTTACTTCAGAGAAAAAACTACTTATATCATTTTTAATCCCCAATTGAATTGAGGGATCCTGCCTATATTTATCCGATACCTTGTTGACTGCTTCTTTCCTAATCAATTCAGTAGTATAGACATCCTCAATATCCTTAGTTGCCTTAATATCCCTATCTAAAACATCTCCCTCCTGAATATTTATCAGGTTAGTTTTCATACTATATATAGCAATCAGGGATAGGGAAAGGATGAAAAGCATAAACAATATATATATTCGTCTACTTCTAATTTTCTTATTCATCTAATCAGCTCCATGTTCTTCGTAGTTTTCATAAGCCTCTATTATTTTCTGAACTAGGTTATGCCTTACAATATCTCCCTTGTTTAAATATATAAAATCTATACCCTTAATATCTTTTAGTATCTCAGTGACTAAATCTAGGCCTGATTCTTTCCCTCTAGCTAGGTCTGTCTGGGTCATATCTCCAGTTATTATAGCCTTTGAGTTAAAACCTATTCTAGTCAAAAACATCTTCATCTGTTCCTTAGTCGTATTCTGTGCTTCATCTAAAATTATATAGGATGACTCTAAAGTTCTTCCCCTCATATAGGCTAGAGGGGCTATTTCAATTAAGCCTCTTTCCATATATTTATTATAAGTCTCTTTTCCTAGTATATTAAATAAAGAATCATAAATAGGCCTTAAATAGGGGTCTACCTTCTCCTGTAAATCTCCTGGTAAAAACCCTAAACTCTCTCCAGCCTCTACCACAGGCCTTGTTATTATTATCCTATCTACTTCCTTGTCCTTTAAAGCTTTTGTTGCCATAGCCATGGCTAAATATGTTTTACCTGTTCCGGCTGGCCCAATTCCAAAGACAACATCATTTTTGTACATAGAATTAATATACCTTCTTTGACCTATTGTCTTAGGTTTTATTATCCTACCTGCAACATTTATATTTTTACTATATTTGATTATATCTTTCTCAGTTTCTAAGTCTTCTCTTAAAGTATTGTCTATGGCAATTCTAATTTCTCTCTGATCTATATTTTCATTTAAACTTGCATCTTTTAATAAAGAAAGAATAACCCTCTCTCCCACATCTACATTAGTATCTCCACCATGAATACTTATACTATTATCTTCTAACCTAATTAAAATTTCCAATTCTTCCTCTATTAACTTTATATTCTTATCCAAATAGCCAAATAAATTTTTAATTATTTCTACATCTTTTATTTCAACTTCTTTTACTTTTACTTTTTCTATCAAATTTATTCCTCCATTCTAGTATAGATACTATATTATCACAAGTTTTATCAATAAAAAAGAAAAAGAGAGTAGATATTTATCTACTCTCTCATATTTTTAATTCCCTTTGGTTCATTTAATATTTCAGAAAAAATTAGGCCCCTAACTACTTCTTTCTTTAGCTTGTTTTCCCTAGAAATCTTACTGGATTTTGTCCTCGATCCATCTTCTATAGGAGCTACTTTTTTCTTAGATACTTCCTCTTTTTTCCGCATAGGTTCATCATAGTAGTCCTTTATTCTGTCCTTTTTAGCCTTGTCTTCTCTAGCAGTATTTTCCTTGGTCCTATTTTCCCTATTAAAGTCTTTTAGGTATTCATCTACATTGAAAGTTTCAAAACTATTAGTTTTTTTACCCCCTTCAGCTTCTTTCCTTACAACTTTAATATTTTTTTGATTAGGCTCCTGCCTAAGTGGTTCCCTGTCTCTTTTATTTTTATCTTCCTTGCTCTTGCCTATATTTTTAAGCACTGCATTTAATATGGCTATTACAATTAAATATAATATAGGATTAGACATAAAATGCCTCCTTCCTACTCAGTTTCTTCAGTTGATATTTTAGAAATAGACTCTCTCATATCTGTATCTGCCAATACATTTTTCATATTATAGTAGTCCATAACTCCCATTTTACCAGTTTTTAAAGCTTCTGCTAAAGCCAATGGAACTTCAGCCTCTGACTCTACAACCTTAGCCTTCATGGCTTGAACCTCAGCCTTCATCTCCTGCTCTTTAGCAACTGCCATAGACCTTCTCTCTTCTGCCTTAGCTTCAGCAATTTTCTTATCTGCCTCTGCCTGGTCCATTTGAAGTTTTGCTCCAATATTTCTTCCTACATCTACATCAGCTATATCAATTGAAAGTATCTCAAAAGCAGTTCCTGAATCCAAGCCTCTTGCTAAAACAGTTTTTGATATGCTATCTGGATTTTCAAGTACATCCTTATGAGTTGATGAACTACCTATTGTAGTAACTATACCTTCACCAACCCTGGCTATTATAGTTTCTTCCCCTGCTCCCCCAACTAATCTTTCAATATTAGCCCTTACAGTTACTCTAGCTTTTGCAACTACCTCTATACCATCTTTTGCAACTGCTGCTATTTGAGGAGTTTCAATTACCTTAGGGTTTACTGATACCTGAACTGCTTCTAATACATTCCTACCAGCTAAGTCAATTGCTGCCGCTCTCTCAAATTCTAGTGGAATATTTGCTCTTTGTGCTGCTATTAAAGCATCAACAAGGGTATTTATGTTACCTCCTGCTAAATAGTGAGCCTCAAGTTCATCAATATCAATATCTAAACCTGCTTTTGTTGCCTTTATCATTGGCGTTACTATCCTATTTGGTGAAACTCTTCTAAGTCTCATACCTATCAGTGTTCCCATGCTTATTTTTACTCCTGAGAAAAAGGCAGTTACCCATAATCCAACTGGAATAAAAGTGAAAAATAGTACTATTAATACAAATATTGCTATTCCTAAAAATACTGGTACATAAAACATAATGTTATTTCCTCCTTACAAATATTTTAGAGCCTTCCACCTTAGATACCTCTATTTGAACTTCCTTATCTATAAATTCTCCCATAGACAAGCCATCTAATTTTTTACCATCTATTTCTATAAAGCCCGATGGGCGAAGTTCTGTAATTGTAATGCCTGTCTTACCTAAATATTCTTCCTTGCTATGGTCTGCTAAAAAACCACTTTCATCATTTAATTTAGTCTTCAAAACAATTTTATTAAATCTCTTATTCTTCATTCCAAGTTTAACTAAGATATAGGTTACTATTATTGTAATAAAAACAGCTATTGCTATGGAATATATGGCGACTACAAAAGAATCCATTGCTACAACGACTCCTGCTCCAAGTAACAAAATACCACTAATTCCTGGTAGTCCAAAACCTGGCACAATAATTTCTATTATTATCAGTATAAGCCCCGTAATAAATAGTATTACTGCCCCCCAACTAGAATTACCTGCCATTATATTTCCCCCAAAATAAAGGGCAAAACTCACAATACTTATAGTTCCTCCTATACCAAAACCTGGTGATAACACTTCAACTACTAGGCCTATTAAACCTAGGGTTATTAAAAGGGTACTTAGGTAGGGGCTAGATATGCGTTTAGCAAGTTTCACTTGGAAATTTTCCTCCACCCTGTTTATCTTCCCATACTTTATATTAAAATAATCCAGTATATCTTCATAATTATTAGCCGAGTAGTCAGATATACCATATAATATGGCTTCTTTAGACGTAAGGTTAATAAGCTTCCCTCTTGGACTAATCCCTGGAATATCCATATCCTTATCTGCCATTTTTTCAATTATTTCAACATCTCGTCCCCTGTATTGGGCTGTATCTCTTAAAAACCCCCTCCACATGGACATTATTTTTTCAGTATTAGGTATGGTTTCAGCAGATCCTATAGTTGCTGTATTTTTCATAGCAACTTTTTCACTGGCTATTGTTACTAAAACCCCTGCTGATTCAGCCTTGTTATTTACATAAGATATTGTGGTATAGGGTAAACTTATTATCAAGTCTTTAATAGCCTCTGCTTGATCTATTAACCCACCATATGTGTTAATATCAAAAATCACAGCTTCTGGATTTACCTCTTCAATTTCTGCTAATTTATTTGCTACAAAATCATAAGTAGCCTTGTTTATCTCTCCATGGATTGGTATTACATAAACATCATTTAAATTGTCACCATAGGAAAACCCACCAATTAAAAAGCTTACCATGATT
>CAZRYA010000079.1:7139-7830 GCA_964604235.1 uncultured Tissierellaceae bacterium
CATACTAGCACCTCCCCTATCTTATCTTTATTATAACATATGAATAATAAAAAAACCTGGTATATACCAGGTTATTGAAAATATTTTTTAATTATTGTATTTACTTGATTACCGTCTGCCCTACCTTTTATCTTAGGCATAACGTCTTTCATAATCATACCTATATCTTTCATAGAACTTGCATTTACGTCATTTATGGACTCTACAACAATAGCTTCTAATTCTTCATCAGATAATTGTTCAGGTAAGTATTTTAATAAATATTCTATTTCCTTATTAGATTGATCTACTAGATCTTGTCTATTACCTTTTTTGAATTCTTCTATTGCCATTTTGCGTTCTTTTACTTGTTTAGATACAATTTCTAATATATCTTCATCAGAAAGTTCTATTCTTTCATCAACTTCTCTTTGTTTAATAGCTGCTCTTACCATAGTAACTGTATTCTTTTCAATCGTGTTTTTGTTTTTCATGGAGTTTTTTAAATCCTCCATTAGGATTTCCTTAAGGGACATAAATTCACCTTCTTAATTAGTATCTAGCGTTTTTCTTTTTTCTAGCTTCTTCAGACTTCTTTTTACGTTTTACACTTGGTTTTTCGTAGTGAGTTCTTTTTCTAGCTTCTCCCATAACGCCTGAACGAGCACATTGTCTTTTAAATCTTTTCAGTGCATTATCAAGAGATTCATTT
>CAZRYA010000080.1:0-3467 GCA_964604235.1 uncultured Tissierellaceae bacterium
GGTCTAAAAATAACATTCCCCGACCTACATACCTCTTAGCAATACTTACTACTAATCTTAGGTTGGCCTCAGCAAGTTCTCTTTTTGCTTCTTCATCTCCTGCTTCCATCCTTTTAGCCAGTTCTATTTCTTCATGAGCCTTTAACAATGGAATTTTTCCTATTTCTTTTAGGTACATTCTAACAGGGTCATCTACATTGATTCCCTTAGGAACTTCTAGATTAGCCGCCTTCTCTTCATCCTCATCTTTTTCATCATCTTTATCTATATCTTCATCAATATCATCATCAATTATTAAGTCCTCGTCCTTATCTCCTACTATATCAATACCTAATTCCTCAATCTTTTGATATATTCCATCTATTTGGTCAGGATCTAGATCTATTTTCTCCAGCACATCTAGTATCTCTTTTGCATCTAGCATTTCTTCTTTTTTGCCTTTTTCTAGAAGCTTTAATACTCTTTCCATGTCTTCATTTCTAGATGTATTCTTTCCATTCTTATTCATTTCTTCCAAAAGATTTACCTCCCATCATCATACCTAATAAGGTCTATTGATTTATTAATTTCTATTAGCCTTATACATAAGTTATCTAGATTAGCCTTTTCCTCTTGAGTCTTGTCTGTGACTTCCTCTAGATTTTTTATTTCTTGCTTAATTTCATTCCTCTTGTTTTCCATTTGATATAATTCTATGGTTCGAATTAAGTCTTTAACCATTTGACTCAGATTCTCTCTTGAAATTTGAATTTTTCTTAGCCTTATTTGCTCTATAAGCTGTGGATCCGTATGTCCCTTCATATTATCTAAGAACCTATCCTCTTCAATAACCTCTGTGTCTCTATATATTTCATCCATTTTAAATAAAATGGTTTTAATATTCTTATCAAATATATAACTTTCTATATTCATGTCTTTTAATTTATTATGATACTCTCTATTATATAACATAATTTTTATTAAATCTATCTCCGCAGTTATATTTGCAGATGGTAAAACTGTTTTTATAGGTACTATCTTTGGTACTTGCTTCTTTACAAAAGTTTTATTATATCCTAAATTTATCTCTCTTTCCAAAGCACTAATAGATATATCCATTTCTTCAGCCACTCTTTTCATATATATATCCCTTTCTACAGGACTTTTTAAGTGTTTAATATCTTTTGCAATATCTTGGATAAACTTAATTTTTTCTTCTACAAAATTGAAATTATATAGTTTTTTCCCCATATATATCTTATAGTCAATATAAGATAGGGCCTTGTCCATTAAGTCTTCAAAATCATACCTATTATGGTCTTTGAAGTAGTCGTCAGGGTCTTTGTATTTGCCTAAAACTATTATTTTAGGAGAGATGCCCTCTTTCATCATTGTAAAAACTGCTTTTTTAGTAGCTTCTATTCCTGCCGTATCAGAATCATAGCATATATAAATGTCATTACCATATCGTTTCAATAACTTGGCCTGTTTATCAGTAAAGGCAGTTCCTAAACTAGCTACCCCATAATTTAAACCCTGTCTGAATAAAGAAATTACATCTAGATAACCTTCAACTAAAATTATCTTATCTGTATTTTTTTCTTTACTGACTAGATTTAAACCATATAGATTATCTCCCTTACTAAATACAATGGTTTCCTTGGAGTTTAAATACTTAGGCATAGAGTCATCCATTACCCTACCACCAAAACCTATTATTCTGCCTTTTGTATCAATAATAGGAAACATAATCCTATTCCTAAATCTATCATAATATCCATTAGATTTGGCTTTCTTGGCTGTTAGTCCCAGTTCTTCAAGTTCTTCTTCCCTATAACCCTTAGCTAAAAGATGGTCATTTAAACCATTCCAACTATCTTTAGCATAGCCTAAACCAAAAACTCTGATCCTCTTAACATCTATATTTCTCTTGTTTAAATAATCCAAAGCTCCCTTATGGTTGCTTAAATTATTAAAGAAGTATCTTGCAGCTTCTTTATTTATTTCATAGGCTCTTTCTCTTCTATTGGTCTTCTCTTCATCTATTTTGGTTTCATCTATTTGAATATTGTACTTGTCAGCTAAAAATTTAACTGACTCCGGAAAACTTAAATTTTCTCTCTTCATTATAAAACCAATAGAATCCCCACCTTGGCCACACCCAAAACAATGAAATATCTGCTTTGATTCTGATACCGTAAAAGAGGGGGTCTTCTCACTATGAAAAGGACATAGGCCTAAATAATTAGCTCCCGACTTATTTAATGGAATATATTCGGATATAAGGCTTACAATATCTGCTGCTTCCTTCACTCTTTCTACAGACTCATCATCTATATAAAATGCCATAATATCACCTTTTTCAATATTTTTTCCAAGGTTTAGGTATGAATATTTCATTATAAATATTTATAACATACCTATCTGTCATGCCTGCAATATAGTCTGTAACAATATCATCTAAGCTTTCGTCTATATCATAGATCATTAAATGATCTGTTGGAATACTTTTAGGGTTTTGCATATAATATTCATATATTTCTTTTATTATATACTCAGCCTTACTTTCTTCCTTCTTTCCTTCACTGTCTATATAAATATTCTTAAACATGTAGCTCCTAAGTAGGTCTGTACTAGCTACAAATTCTTCACTCATTTTTACGCATTTTTTTCCCAGGCTGTTTTCAATAATATTTAAAATCATATTATTTATTCTGCTAGCATGGGTTTTTCCTAGTACATCTAAGGCTTCTTTTGGCAAATCTTCTTCTCTTAAAATATTCGCCCTAATAGAATCATCTATATCATGATTTATATATCCAATCCTATCTGATAATCTTACAACTTCTCCTTCCAATGTAGTAGGATTTATTTTTCCTGAATGGTTCATTATACCGTCTCTTACCTCAAATGTCAAGTTCAAGCCCTTTCTATGCTTACCCTTACTATACTCTAAGTAGTCCACAACTCTTATAGATTGATTCCTATGGTCAAAACCATTGGGATTTAATCTGTTTAAAGCCCTTTCACCAGTATGGCCAAAGGGAGTGTGACCCAGGTCGTGGCCTAGGGCTATTGCCTCTATTAGGTCTTCATTTAAACCTAAGGCCCTACCTATTGTTCTAGCTATTTGACTTACTTCTAAGGTATGGGTAAGTCTTGTTCTATAATGGTCTCCTTCTGGTGCTATGAATACTTGGGTTTTATGTTTTAGCCTTCTAAATGCCTTAGAGTGAATTATCCTATCCCTATCTCTTTGGAAATCTGTCCTTACTTGACATTTTTCTTCTGGCTCCTTCCTTCCCTTAGTCAACTTACTTTTACAAGCATAATCTGATAAATACTTAGATTCTTTTTCTTCAGTCACTTGTCTTATATTCATAAATGCCACCCCTTTACAGAAGTATATAGGTATTTTTATATAATAGTCTCTATTAGAATATTACCCTTAATTCCTAAAGCTATTCAAACTTAAACAAAAGTAGAAG
>CAZRYA010000080.1:3484-7781 GCA_964604235.1 uncultured Tissierellaceae bacterium
TATCTATTCTAGTGAATTTTTCTTCAAATGGTCAATTATAATCCCTGCCGTTTCTTCAATGGCCTTGTTGGAAACATTTATTACTATACAACCTAGCCTTTCCATAATCGATTGTGAGTATTCAAGTTCCATATCTATCCTTTCCATACTGGCATAGTTTGCATTATTATCTAATCCCAGTGCCTTTAATCTCTCTTGTCTTATTTCATTAATCTTATCTGGATCAGATATGAGACCTATTATCCTTCTAGGATCCTTTTCAAATAACTCTTCAGATGGATTCACTTCAGGAACCAAGGGAACATTGGCAACCTTATAATTTTTATGTGCCAGATACATTGACAGAGGCGTTTTAGAAGTTCTTGATATTCCCACTAAGACTATATCAGCCTTCTTTATACCCCTAGGATCTTTTCCATCATCATATTTAACTGCAAATTCTACTGCATCTACTTTTTTAAAATAATTTTCGTCTAACCTTCTAATTAAACCTGATTCCCTTACAGGATCATAGCCCAATATACTAGATATGGCATCTAGTGCTGGGGACATTAAATCTACTGTTGGTATGTTATATTCTTTTCCTAATTTTCTTAAATATTCTCTTAAATCTTCAATAACTATTGTATATATAAAAATACTAGGTTCGTTTTTAGCTTCTTCAAATATTTCTAAAATTTGTTCCTTATCCGTTATATAGGGAAATTTTCTAATTTCAAAATTACCTGAATTAAATTGGCTTAAAGCTGCCTTGGATAATAGTTCTCCAGTTTCTCCTATTGAATCTGATAAAACATAAACCGTTATGCTCTTATCCATATAATTCCTCCTTAGTCATTATTACAAAGTTCAACAAATAATCTTGTTATTGTTGTCTTAGTGACTCTACCAACAACCTTATAGCTTTTTTCTTCCTCGTCTATTAGCTCTATTACTGGCAAACTATCAATCTCATGATCTATCATCTTTACTGCAGCATCTAATATATTGTCTTCATCAGATACAAATATTAAGTTTGGCATCCTAGTCATAACGATTCCCACAGGTATCTTATTTAACTCCATACCACCCATTGCATTTTTAAGTAAATCCTTTCTTGAAACAACACCTGATAATATACCTTCATTTGTAATATAAATAGAACCAACATCCTCTAAAAACATAGATACTATTGTGTCATATAAAGTCATTTCTTCATCTATAACTATTGGAATTGATTTTACATCCCTTACCTTTACTTCCCTAACCTTCTCTGCTATATAACTAAATCCAGTTTTTCCAGTATAGAAATAACCTACTTTTGGTCTAGCATCTAGTATACCAGCCATAGTTAAAATAGATAAATCTGGCCTTATGGTCGATCTAGTAAGTTTCAATTCTTTAGCTATAGCTTCAGAGGTAATAGGTTCATTTTCTTTCACTATTTCTATTATCTTTTCTTGCCTTTCATTTAGTTGAATAGTATTCACCACCTTATAGTTAGTAACTTAATTATTTGCTTACTATTTCAGACAAATCACAAATTGATTCCATTAAGTTATAAATTTTTCTCAGCAAGCCCAATCTATTGTTTTTAACATTTTCATCATCTACCATAACCATAGTAGTATCAAAGAAATTGTTAATAGGTTCTTCCAATTGACTTAATTGCTCAAGTGCCTTTTTAAATTCCTTTTTCTCAATAGATTGCTCTACTTTCTCTTCTATTAAGTTAAACTTATCATATAGGTTTAATTCCTCTGCTTCCATTAGGTCCCTCTTGACTTCATCTAATTTAGTCTTCTTAGCTAAATTGGAAATCCTATTAAATATAAGTATAGTTTCACGTACATCTCCATCTAACCAATTTGAGACCTCTTCTAGTTTTATCTTCATATCATATATATTGTCGATTCCCTTTACTACAGAATCAACTATATCATACCTATATCCCTCATCTATAAACATTGTCCTAATCCTAATTCTAAAGAATTCTACAATGTCTTCTTTGACTTTATTATGGTCGAAAACAAGTCCTTTTTCTTCTATATAAATGTATAAACTATCATCTATTAAATTAGTTAAAGAAATATTTAACTTTTTATTTAAAATCATGTTAATTATACCAAGAGCCTGTCTCCTAAGACCAAATGGGTCTTGAGAACCAGTTGGATGGATTCCAATTGCATACAAACCACATATAGTATCTATCTTGTCCGTCATACTTAGAACAAGTCCTGCTGTTGTACTTGGTAATATATCACCTGCAAATCTTGGTAGGTACTGTTCAAATAAAGCTATACTTACAATTTCATTTTCTCCAGACTTTTTACCATATTCCATACCCATCTTACCCTGTAATTCTGAAAACTCTCCTACCATTTTAGTAACTAGGTCTGCCTTAGATAGATAGGCTGCCCTATTTACATTCCTCTCCGTTTCTTCTCCAACTTCTAGTTCAGCAGATATTTTTTCTCCTAGTTTTTGAAGTCTTACTACTTTTTCATAAAGGGTTCCTAGTTTTTCTTGGAAAACTATTTTTTCAAGTCCTGGCACATAGGCTTCCAGTGGCTGACTAATATCATCCATATAAAAGAATTTTGCATCTTCAAGCCTTGCTCCTAAAACCTTTTCATTTCCCTTTATTACTGTTTCTAAGTGCTGGTCATTTCCATTTCTTACAGTTATAAAGTAGGGTAGCAGTCGTCCCTTGTCATTAAATACTGGGAAATACCTTAAGTGTTCTTTCATAGGAGTTATTATTACATCTTCTGGAAGGCTTAAATACTCTTCCTTAATCCTACCAATCATAGGTGTGGGATACTCTACAATGTTAGTTACCTCTTCTAAAAGTCCCTTGTCCTCTTGTAGGTTTCCCCCTCTCTCCCTAGCTAGTTTTTCTGCTCCAAACTTAATAATATCTTTTCTTTCATTTTGATTTACTATTACATAGTTACTTTCGAGTAGGTCTATATAAGAATCTACCCTGTCTATTTCTATAATAGACTTTCCTAAAAACCTATGACCCTTAGTAACTCTACCTACTGGTATAGCTTCTAATTCAAAAGGAACTACCTTTTCGTTTAAAATAGATACAATCCACCTAATAGGTCTGGCAAATCTAAGGTTTTTACCTCCCCATTTCATGGATTTAGGAAAAGTAATGTCCTTTATTACATTGGCCATGTTTAAAGTTATTATCTCTTCAATCGTCTTTCCCTTTTTCACTACATTGGCATAAACATATTCTTCGCCTTTTACTTCTTCTACTATGATATTTTCCAAGTTTACATTTTGACCTCTCATAAAGCCCTGTAATGCCTTTGTAGGATTTCCTTCACTATCAAACCCTATTTTCTTTGAAGGCCCCTTTACTTTTTCAGAAATATCTTCTTGTTTTTCTTCCAATCCATCTATTATTAAAGTTAATCTCCTAGGGGTTTCATAAGCCTTTAATTCACCATAAGAAATTCTTTCTTCAGCTAATACCTTTTCTACATTGGATTTTAATTGGTCTAAGGCACTTCCTATAAGCCTTGCAGGTAATTCTTCTACACCTATTTCCAACAAGTATTTATTACTAGTCATTTTATTGACCCTCCTTATTTAGTAAAGGATATCCCATTTCTTCCCTTTGCTCTATATATCTCGATGCTACTCCTCTTGCCAGTGCCCTAACCCTACCTATATAGTTAGTTCGCTCTGACACAGAAATTGCACCTCTTGCATCTAGTATATTAAATACATGGGAAGATTTCAAAACATAATCATAGGCTGGAATAACAAGTCCATCTTCAATTATATTTTTAGCTTGAGATTCATAAGTCTCAAATAATCCTTTTAATACATCTATATCAGCCTTTTCAAAACTGTATACTGAATTTTCATACTCTGCCTTATTGAATATATCTCCATAAGTATATTGCTTATTCCATTTTATATCAAATATATTGTCTACATCTTGTAGATACATGGCTATTCTTTCAAGTCCATAAGTTAACTCTGCTGACTCTAGTTCACAGTTTATACTTCCCACTTGTTGAAAATAAGTAAACTGGGTTATTTCCATTCCGTCTAGCCAAACTTCCCAACCTAGTCCCCATGCTCCTAAAGTAGGTGCCTCCCAGTTGTCTTCTACAAACCTTATATCATGTTGTAGGGGGTCTATTCCAATTACCTTTAAACTATCTAAATATAATTGTTGAACTTCCTCTGGTGATGGCTTTAAAATTACTTGAAACTGATGGTGTTGATAAACCCTATTTGGATTTTCTCCATATCTTGCATCTGCGGGTCTTCTTGACGGCTCAACATAAGC
>CAZRYA010000081.1:0-1394 GCA_964604235.1 uncultured Tissierellaceae bacterium
CAATAATTCCAATTATTCCTACAATTGCATACTTAGAAATTCCATTTACTATATCTACAAACATTTTTAATTACCCCCTATTTCCTTGTTTATCATCTAATTTATACTTTGGCATTTTTGAAAAAGCTTTTGCTATAAATACTGCTACTACGGTTGATATAGTAGTTGCTACTAAAGTAGGTCCTATTATACTTGTTGCATTAGTTGCACCTGCTGAGTTTAAAATTGCAATGGTGTTAACTGGTATTAGGGTTACTGCTGATGTATTGATAGCAAGAAAAGTTACCATAGCATTTGTGGCTGTATCATTGGTATTGTTCAATGTTTGAAGTTCTTGCATGGCCTTTATTCCAAAAGGAGTTGCTGCATTTCCTAAGCCCAGCATATTTGCAGCTATATTCATTATTATAGCCCCCATTGCTGGATGTTCTGCTGGTACGTCTGGAAAAAGTCTAATCATAATTGGTTTTAGGCCCCTAGCCAGAGCTTCTACAAAGCCTGAATCCTCAGCTATTTTCATTATTCCTAACCATAAGGTCATTATTCCTACTAGACCTAGTGAAATATCCACTGCCGTTTGTGCACTATTAATTGCTGATTCCGTTACTGCCTCTATGTTTCCAGTAAAAACAGCCACTACTATTCCTACTAAAATCATTCCTGCCCATATAAAATTAATCATGTATATCCTCCTCTATTTTAAAATGCTAAATATCATACTTCTTAAGCTTGTCATAAAAAGTTGTCTTACTTACATCTAAAACTTCCATTGCCTTTTTCTTGTTTCCCTTATATAAAATAAGAGTGTTTTCTAAAATTTGCTTTTCTCTCTCTTCTAATGAATCTCTTAAAGACCTAACCCCATAGTTCTTCTCTTTAGGATTATTCCCATAGAGGATAATATGACTAGGTAGTATTATACTTCCCTCTGTTAGGTTTACTGCCCTCTCTAAAATATTCTCAAGCTCCCTTATATTTCCAGGCCAGTTGTACTTCATTATTAACTTCCTAGCTTCATCAGATATATTCTTTTGTTTAGATCCAACTTCATTACATATTTTAGGAAGCAGGTAGTCAATCAAGGGTTCTATGTCTTGCTTTCTCTCTCTTAAGGCTGGAATCCAAATTGGAAATACATTTATCCTATAATAAAGGTCTTCCCTAAATCTTCCCTTTATCATTTCATCTTCTAGGTTTTTATTAGTAGCTGTAATAATCCTAACATCTACTACCCTTTTCTTTATACCTCCAACAGGGTAAAAACTCTTATCCTGTATTACCTGAAGTAGTTTCACCTGAAGACTCTTACTTATATCTCCTATTTCATCTAAGAATATAGTACCTCCATTTGCAAGTTCAAAAAAGCCCTTCTTACCTTCAATATTAGCTCCTGT
>CAZRYA010000081.1:1404-6771 GCA_964604235.1 uncultured Tissierellaceae bacterium
TCATATCCAAATAGCTCAGACTCTAACAAGCTATCTGGAATTGAACCACAGTTAACATGGATAAATGGCTTGTCCTTTAGCCTGCTATTTTCGTGGATTGACTTTGCTAAAATACTCTTCCCAGTTCCACTATCCCCAAGAATTAAAACATTAGAATTACTCCTAGAAGCCTTTAGAGAAAGTCTCTTGACATTTTCTATCTGGGGGCTTATTCCAACAAAATTTGGAAAAGCTATCTTTAGCATTTCATCTTCCATCATTTGCTCTTTGGCATTTTCCAGTCTTTTAATAGCCTGGTCTCTTTCTGAAATAACCTTTTTTATTTCAGTAATATCCTCTACCTTAAGTGCTGCTCCAACCCGCTTTCCATTTTCATTTAATCCAACCAAGGTACATATTGTAGGATATCCATTAATATCTTCAAACCTATCAATATATTCAATGTTCTTTCCACCTGCTACTTGGTAAAATTCTTCTATTATTAAATCTGATTTATGTAATTCAAAAATATTCTTTCCTATTACATCTAACGATTTTATATCCTTTCCCTTTGCCATAAAAGAATTCCTATTTAATATTTCTTTTACACTTTCCCTTCTAGCAGTATAACCATTGGATTGATAAAACTTGACCTTTTTACTAGCAGGGTCAATTATTAGCATATGTCCTATAGAATTTATATAGGTCATAATATATTTTCTACCATCAAACTCAATGGATATCTCTTGGCTTTCAAAATCTATATAAGATTTAATATCAAGCCCTATGAACTTTTCATTCAGTTCTAACTTTCCTTCTCTTTGGTTTTTTCTAGCAAATGTATATTTAGGATTATATCTATAGTCATTATAAGCCCCCATTACTATTAAAGAATCTTCTCTGTTAATAGTAACCCCTCTTAATCCTAGAATAGTCAGGTCTTTAATGTCTAAATTACCATCATCTACTCCCAGTGCATTTGTTACAATTATTACAATATCTCCATCTTTAATCTGTCCTTCTTCTTGGTCAAAATCTCCATTGGAAATTAGGCCAAAAATTTCTTTGGCCTTATTATTATAGGTTCTAATATTACCTAATTCATCTATAGATATAAAACCTTCCGACATTATATTTGTAAACATTTCCATATAGGCCTTAGAATTAAAATACATATAATCACCCTTCTATTACAAAATAAACATTCTCGCTGTCATTAAATCCATAATATCTTTTGACTTGTACTTGACAGTATGGTTATCTACCAACTCTACGCCTTCATAGTAAGAAGCCCTGAAGGCATCCTTATGTTCCTTATAGGTTATTTCAAGAAGCAAGTCTTCTTCCTTTTCCAGCCTTAGGCTCTCTCTCTTTTCAAAGGCCTTCTTAACACCATCTTTAATCCCATCTAAGCTTTTAAGTGGATGAACATTAAATGTTCCATTTCCAAGTCCTGACTTAGTGGAAAAAACTTCCATATTTGGAACAAGGTCCAAAGCAGTATTACAAATATCCTGGTCTCCACTTAAAAATAAAATTGGAACTCCATAATAAGCTGCTATTCTGGCATTTAAGCAAAACTCTGATGCCGTCTTACCATTTACTTTTAGTTCAAAAGCTTTTTCACTATTAAAAGTATGGGCCAAGGGATTACCATTTTCAAAAGATCCACTATGGTAGCCTATAAAAATAACTCCATCAAAAGTTTCATCAATACCTACCATCATAGACTCAGGTCCACCTGTCCAACCTCTAATAGAATTTACTTCTAAAGGGAGCTTGGAGATATCAATATTCCTTCCAGAATCATGGGCATCTTTTACAACTATTTCACTTGCTCCTAGCTCTATTAAGGCCTCACAAGCTGCATTTATTTCCCTCAACATCTGTTCTCTTGCCCAAGTGTGTTCATGGTGGCCTAGTTCAGTTTCATTCCAACTGGTAACTCCAGTAACCCCTTCAATGTCCCCACTGATATAAAATTTCATACTAACCCTCCTATCCTTCCATTAATTTAAGCATAGTTACAACTTGTAGCAATACTCCTGTTTTTATACACTGCTCATCTACCATAAATTTATCATTATGGATTGGAGCTGTGTTACCCTTAGCCTGGTTTCCTGAACCTAAATAATAGTAAACTCCTCTAGCTTCATTTAAGAAGTATGAAAAATCATCTGCCCCCATACTAGGTAGGTCCTTTACCGAAACCTTATCTGGCCCCAGTAGGTCTTCAGCTACTTCCTTTAAAACTTCTGTCACCCCATCATCATTAATAAGAGCTGGGTAGCCTTCTTCATACTCTACCCAAGCTGTTCCTCCATGGGCTATAGCAGTATTTTCCACTACTTCCTCTATCCTCTTCTTTGAGAAAACCCTAGTAGCTTCATCTAAAGTTCTCAGTGTACCTGATAGGATCACTTCTCCTGGAATTACATTGTTTTTAGTCCCTCCATGGATTTGTCCTAGGCTAATAACAACAGAGTCTACTGGTGAAGTATTTCTACTTACAATAGTTTGAAGACCTATTACTATTTGAGCTGCTATTACTATTGGGTCTATACTAGACTCAGGATATGCTGCATGGCCTGATAGGCCCTTTACCC
The DNA here is from genome assembly GCA_964604235.1 of uncultured Tissierellaceae bacterium. Lineage (GTDB taxonomy): Bacteria > Bacillota > Clostridia > Tissierellales > Tissierellaceae > CAZRYA01. The sequence goes on from CAZRYA010000081.1 coordinate 3,990, forward strand.
TAATTGTAAATTCATTAGTTGCAGCATTCATCTTTCCATACTTTAATTGTATATGACCAGCATCAATACTAGGCAGGACATGGAGTGATAATATAGAGTCTACCTTAGGATTGTCCATGTAACCTTCCTGAATCATCCTATCTGCTCCGCCTATTGTCTCTTCTGCTGGTTGGAAAAATATCTTTACACTTCCCCTTAGGTCTTTTTCCATAGACTTAAAAATCTTTGCAACTCCTAAGTGGATTGTAGTGTGAATGTCATGGCCACAAGCATGCATCACACCAGGATTTTTAGACTTGTAGGCTAGGTCATTTATCTCCACTATAGGAAGTGCATCTATGTCTGCCCTAGCCCCTACTGTCTTCCCAGCTTCTGGTCCTCTAATAATAGCTACTACTCCTGTATCTGCAACATTTTTGTCATATTCTATACCCCAACTGTCTAAGTATTTGCAAATTTGTTCAGAAGTCCTAAACTCCTCTTGACTAAGTTCTGGATACATATGAAAATCTCTTCTGATTTCTACTAATTCATCAAAGATTTCATCAACCCTATCTTTTATTTCCATAACACACCTCACCCTATATAGTTTAATATTTCCACTGGCCTACCATCTTTTATATATACTCTAGGAACCCTCATACTGATCCTAGACAATATATCATTTTTATTTGTTTCAGCAAGAACTGCCGCCTCATCAATAGTCATAGAACCATCTAGACCATTTCCATAAATTATTGCTTCATCCCCATCTTTAACTTCCCCTACACCTGATAGGTCAACCATTAACTGGTCCATACATATTATTCCTATTATATTTGCTCTTTTACCATTTATAATTACATAGCCTTTATTTCTCAGGTTTCTAGGATAACCATCTCCATAGCCAAAGGGTAAAGTCCCTATTAGGGTGTCTTCTTTGGCCCTCCAGGTGAAATCATAACTAACTCCTTCCCCCTTATTAATAGTCCTAACATTAAAAACCTTAGTCTTAAAGGTCATAATTTGCCTAATATCTAACTGACCTTCATGAAAGGCCTTCATCCCATAAATTATGGCACCTGGCCTAATCATGTTTAACCTGTATTCTGGATAGTCTACTGCGGCAATACTGTCTACAATGTGTTCATACTTAAAGCTTATACCCCTCTTCTTAAGAGAATCAATAGCCCCTATAAATACTTCATACTGGCTATCATTATCCTCCCTGCCATTAAGGGCCAAATGAGAAAAAATTCCTTCAACTTCTAAATTTTCCAACTTGCAAATCTCTTCAATTTCATCAATAGAATCTTTTGAGTCCCTAAAACCCATCCTATTAAAACCTGTATCATATTTTATATGAACAAGGGGTCTTTTACCCCTATCTAAACCTAAATCATTTAAGATTTTTCCTTGGTCTAAGGAAAATATAGTTTGTATAAGGCTATTATCCACGACATAGCCTAAGTATTCATCTGGTGTGTAACCCATAATAAAAATCCTATAGTCTGGGTAGCGTTGTCTAAGTTCCAAGGCCTCATTTAAAGTTGCCACAGCCAAGGAATCTGCTCCATTTTCCATTAAGGTCTGGCCTATCCCAATTGATCCATGGCCATAGGCATTTGCCTTAACCACTGGACTTACAGCAACACCACTGCCTACCATCTCATTGATTTTAACCATATTATGCTTTAAATCATCTAAATTTACTTCTAGAACAGTATGTCTAAGACTTTTCACAAAATCCCTCCTATAAATCGTTTCTCAAAACATCCTCATAAGTTTCTCTTTTTACAATTAGTCTATCTACCCCATCTTTTATCATTACTACAGCTGGCTTAGGCAACCTATTATAATTGCTGGCCATGGAATAATTATAGGCACCAGTTGCCATAACAGCCAATATATCTCCTCTTTCAGCCTTTGGTAGACCTAGGTCCCAAATTAGAATATCACCTGATTCACAACACTTACCTGCAATAGTAACTTCTTCATCAACAGGCTCTCCAAATTTATTAGCAATAAGGGCCTTGTATTTAGCCTCATATAGGGCTGGTCTAGGATTGTCAGGCAAACCTCCATCTACAGAAACATATGTCCTGATTCCCGGAATCTCCTTTATATTACCTATTTCATATAGTGTAATCCCTGCTTCTCCCACTGTCCACCTACCTGGTTCTATTATAACCTTTGGCATTAGCAAATTATTTTCTTTTACCTTTAAAGTCAATTCTTCCATAATTGCATCAGTAAAATGTTTGAGTGGCTTTCTAACATCTCCATCAATATAGTGGATTCCATAGCCCCCTCCTGTATTTAATTCAACAGTATCAAAATCAAATTCTCTCTTTACTTTTTTCATAAGCTCTACAATTATATCTAGGGCCTTTAAGTGGGTCTTGTTTTCAAGTATTTGTGATCCTATGTGAAAATGAAAACCTTTTAAGTCTACAAAAGGGCTATTTAAAGCTTTTTCCATGGCCATATTCATAGTAGACTCTGTCAATGGAATTCCAAACTTTGAATCTACTTGACCTGTCTGTATATATTTATGAGTGTCACTTTCTATTCCTGGACTTATCCTAAATAAAACACCAGCCTTTTTATCCAATTCACTTCCCACTTGATTAACCAAATCTATTTCATCAATGCTATCTACCACAATCCTACCTACATTGTTTTCAATAGCCATCTTTATCTCATCATAAGACTTGTTGTTTCCATGAAAAATTATATTTTCCATAGGGAAATCTACTGCCAGTGCAGTGTATAACTCTCCACCTGAAACAACATCCATTCC
>CAZRYA010000081.1:6781-7676 GCA_964604235.1 uncultured Tissierellaceae bacterium
CCTCTCTATTTATTATCCTTGCCATTTCCTTAGTTAAAAAGGCCTTGCTGGCATACACAGCCATTGTATTTGGATAGGCTTCTAAAAAATCTTCCCTTATCTCCCTACATCTATCTACAATATAATCTTCTGACATTACATACAAGGGTGTCTTATACTTTTTAGCTAGTTCTACAGTATCAACACCTGCAAACATAAAATTACTCATCCTATTTCCTCCTCATAAATTATTCAATAATAACTATTGCAAAATCTATGCCACATAAGGAAATGTTAGAATATTCCCATTAATAAAACTAGCTAATTAAATTAAGTAGTTTTTTTCCTATTTTCCAAACCTTATTCCGTTTTTCAGGAATTTATATGCACTCCTAAATCTCTTTCAACCATATTTATAGATTATACATCTTTTTCTAGAAAAATCCAAACCTTTATTTTTTTCTTACAATTTCATTACAATTTGGTTTTTATGTAATATTATTCTTTTTTTATGGTATATTATCTATAAGGAAGGTGATTCTATGAAATCAAATAAAAAAATATTATACTTAATCCTATCTTTAGTCCTAATTGTAGGCTTAGCTACAGGATGTGGTGTATCTAATTCAGAAGAAACTTTAGAAATAAAATCATTTTTAGGCCAATTAGAAGAGATAAAAGAAGATACATTAAGCTTTAATAGTGGAGAAAATAAAATAGACTTATTTCTAAAAGATGATAATATTAAAAGCAAGCTTGACCAACTAGATTTAGACTCAACTTATCTAGTATCCTATGATCAAAATAAAAATATAGTCTTCTTAGAAAAACAAAACTTAGAAACTAGTGAACCAACTGATGAAAATCAAGATATTTTGGTAATTCCTAAGACTGATAAAGAAGATCTTAGTAAGTA
>CAZRYA010000082.1:0-1528 GCA_964604235.1 uncultured Tissierellaceae bacterium
TTAGAATACCTTATTACTTCGTTTGTCTTATCTAAGGTTTTTCTAAGCCCAGTTTGTATCCTGTACTGTTTATCCACCATACTTTCACTTACAATGCTAGTATTTAATGTATTAAATACTAGCATTAAGATTATAGCTAAGATACCTAAGGACATAATTAATTCTACTAGGGTAAAGCCTTTTTTAGCCTTCATATAATCGCTCCTATTTATTCTCTCTAATTATTCTATTGTAATTGTTTTTATAGACCCTAATCGAACTTACCACTTTCACTGGACTATCACTTAATCTACCTGTAGACTCTATTTTTAGCCATTGATTGTCATCTATAGTGACCATATGAATCCTAATATTAGCACTTCCTATTTCTAAACCTTTATCTTCTATAGGAATTTCAACATCTCTAAGCTTATAGGGTTCATCCATGGCCTTATCCATATATAGCTTGCTTTTTCCATCCCTTTCATTTAAAGCTGAATAGACTAATTCAACTCCTGATAAAGCTATATAATGGGCCCTTATCCTTTCTTCTTCCAATTTAGCTTCTAGTATGTTCTGCCTTGTGTAAGCTAACATAATACTAAGTAAAACCATTGAAAATACACCTACTAGCAAAACCCAAATAATAGCTTGTCCCCTTCTTTTCCTACTAGATTTTTTCATAAAACCAATCCTTTTCATATGTAGATAAAGTTATCTAGGTAAAAATTTATAATTTCTTCCCCATAAAATAAAACCAATGTGAAACTTACCATAATAAATGGTCCAAATGGAATTGGGTCTTTTCTATCCTTTATTTTAAAAGCAAGTAGGCCTATTGATACTATTGCACCCAAAATAAAAGATAAAATGATGTTTAAAACTACTAATTTCCAAGTCAGCATAAAGCCTAGGCAACTTATTAAAATAATATCTCCCTCCCCCATAGCTCCACCTGATACTAGGTAAATAAATAGAAATATAAGACCTCCAACCAGACCTGCTATTAAACCAGACTTTAAATCTAAAACTTGACCTCCATAATAGTAGTTGGCCATTTTTTGAATTAAATTTAGAATAAAAATAGCTAAAACTAAACTATCTGGTATTATCATATGCTTTAAGTCTATAAAAGTTATTACTAGGCCCAAAGATAAGATAATAGAATAGAAGATAAGGTCCAAGGTCCAATTAAACCTATAATAAAGACCTAGGTAGAGAAGCATATTTATAAGTTCAACTAGAGGATATTGTGGAGAAATTTTCTCTCCACAATATGAACATTTTCCCCCTTGGATAAGATAGCTGACCATAGGTATTAGATTATAATATTTAAGTTTATTTTCACAACTTGGGCAATGAGATGATGGAAAAGCTAAACTCTCCCCTCTAGGTATCCTATAAATACAAACGTTTAAAAAAGATCCTATTACTAGTCCCCAAATGGCAATTATTATGTTCATTTTCTATCCTCCATTTTATTTACTATTTAATTTCCTTTGATCCCTCTGGAACTTTTCCAGGTTCTATATTAATACTACCATCTTCT
>CAZRYA010000082.1:1628-7031 GCA_964604235.1 uncultured Tissierellaceae bacterium
TTCCTTTGATCCCTCTGGAACTTTTCCAGGTTCTATATTAATACTACCATCTTCTCCAATCGTAACCTTATAAGCTTGATTCTCACTAAAAGTAACCGAATCTTCTCCATTACCTATTTTTTTACCTTTTAGTTGGCTTGATACTATTGGCCACTCTTGCATGTAGTCTTCCCAGCCTGGTTTATCTACACCACTCCACTCTCCTGAAACATTATCCACTACTGCCATAGTAGCTGCTGACTCTAAAGCACGAACATTGGCATTATGGGCGGAAATAGCTGCTGTAAGTCTTGACCTACTCAACCTTGGCACTGCAATTGCTGCTAAAATTCCCAGTATGGCAATTACTACTACTAATTCTACCAGGGTAAAACCCTTCTTACTTTTTCTGAAAAACTTTTTCATCTTCTTTCCTCCTAAATTATTAGTTTAAAAATTAACCAAATAAAAAAAAGCTGCATAAATAGAATGTATTTATGCAGCCGAACTGTCATCCTTAGTATTAGCTTATTAAGATTAGGCTCTAGCTTTGCGCATAAGATTTCCCCTAATTTGCCTATTTAGTTAGTTTTTAATAAAAATGTCAATAGTTATATTATCCTATTTTAAAACCAATGTCAATACCCATTTAAATGGTATTTATAACATCAAACATTGGCAGGGCCATTGCAATAACGATAAAACCTATAACAACTGCCATTACTACTATCATCAAAGGTTCCAACATAGAAGTCATTTTATTTAATGCAGTTTCTACTTCATCATCATAAAAATCCGCTGTTTTGAAGAGAATTTCATCTATGGCTCCAGATTCTTCACCAATTTTTATCATAGAGTCTACCATTGGTGGAAAAACACCTATTTCTCTCGTCGCCCTAGAAAGAGGAACTCCCTTCTGGATATTCTTGGCTACAAAGCCTAATTTGTCCTCCACAACAGTATTCCCTACTAGCTTAGCAAGCATTTCTATTCCATCAAGTAGGGGAATCCCACTTGATGTTAAAATCGATAAGGTCCTAGTAAACCTAGAAGTAACTATCTTTATATTTGTTTCTTTAAATAAAGGTAATTTCAATTTAAGGCCATCTAAAATTCTCTTTCCACCATAAGTAGATTGAAATCCTTTGCTAGCTATAAGTATAATAAAAGTAAATATAGTATAGATATACCAATGGCTGGTTAAAGAATTACTAAAGCCTAATATCATCTTAGTTGGACCTGGTAAATTTTCTCCTGATGAGTCAAACATGCCTATGAATGTTGGCATTACTGCAACTAATAAGAATACTACAACTCCAATAGATACAATTCCCAGTATTATTGGATAGGTCATAGATGCTTTTATCTTATTTTCTAATTTATTCTCCTTTTCATAGTGCTGGGACATCCTTTCCATTATAGTATCTAGATTACCACTGAGTTCACCGGCTTCAACCATATTTACTAAAAGGTCAGGAAATACTCTGTAGTGCCTTTTCATACTATCTGATAGACTTTGTCCCTTTTGAACATCTTCATGAATTACTTCTAAGGCTTTTACCATCGACTTGTTTTCTGTTTGTTTCTCCAGTATATCTATACAGTCTACTATACCTAGGCCTGCATCCAGCATGGTATAAAATTGCCTACAAAATATTGCTATATCCTTCTTTTTAACTTTTTTCCTAAATAAATCAATACTTTTTTCCTTGTCCAAGTCTTTTTCCACACTGATAGGATAATAATTATTAGTCTTAAGCATTGATACTACATCCGCCTTATCATTTCCATCATAAAAACCTTCTATAGTATCTCCAGAAGCAGATATTGCCTTATACTTAAAAATCATTTTTCCACATCCTAAATTATATATTTTTTTACACTTTCCTTATTACTTGCATAATTAATGGCATCTTCTTTAGATATCATGTTTTTACTATACAGCTTTAATAACTGACTATCCATAGTCTGCATCTTAAATTTAGAACCAGTTTGAATAAGTCCCTCTATCTGGTGATTTTTTTCTTCTCTGATTAAATTTCTTATTCCATTAGTAGCCACCATAACCTCATAGGCACCCACCCTTCCACTTCCATCTGTTTTTTCCAATAATTGCTGAGATATTACTCCCTGTAATACAGAAGCCAATTGTACCCTAACCTGTTGTTGCTGGTGGGGAGGAAATACATCTATAATCCTATCTATAGTTTTAACTGAACCTACTGTATGTAAACTTGATAAAACTAGATGACCTGTTTCAGCAGCAGTTAGAGCAATGGAAATAGTTTCTAAATCTCTCATTTCACCTACTAAAATAACATCTGGATCTTGCCTTAGGGCAGCCCTAAGTCCATTGCTAAAAGAAAGAGAGTCTAAACCTATTTCCCTTTGATTTACTATGGACTTATTATGCTTGTGCAAATACTCTATAGGATCTTCTAGGGTTAAAATATGACAATTTCTTTTCTTATTTATTAGGTCTATAATAGCTGCTAAAGTAGTTGATTTTCCTGACCCTGTCGGTCCAGTTACCAAGACTAAGCCCCTATTTAAACTTGCAAAGTCTACCACTACATCTGGAAGTAATAGGTTTTCTATTTTAGGTATCTCTAGGGGGATTATTCTAATAGCCATGCCATACGATCCTCTTTGTTTATAAGCATTTAGCCTAAATCTACCTACACCTGGCCTAGAAAAAGAAGAATCTACCTCTCCTAAATCTTCTAATTTTTTAAATGTAGCTTCACTTATACTTTCCCTAACTAACTCTTGTGCCAAACTAGGACTAACAAGGTCAAAATCCATTTCAATAAGTTTTCCATTGACTCTCATTACGGGACATACTCCTACACTTATATGAATATCAGATGCTCCTTTTCTTATAGCTTCCTCTAATAAGTCATTTAAATTCAAAATAATTTGTTCCTCCTATTCTAAAGTAAAACCTATTCTTAAAATCTCTTCAATTGAAGTCTCTCCATTAATTGCTAATCTACCACCAGACTCCAATAAAGTTTTCATACCTTCCTCCAAGGCAATCTCCTTAATTTTATTTATATCAACCCTACCATTGATTTCTTTCTTTATAGCTTCTGTAATAGGCATTATTTCGTGTACTGCCATCCTTCCCTTATAACCCCTATTACAAGAATTGCATACCTTAGCCCTATATAGTTTCAAGTCCCTATCAATTGGGTATCCTAGTAGGTCTTTTTCACTTCTAGATGCTAAATACTCTTCCTTACAATTAGGACATAGGAGTTTAACTAATCTTTGAGATATTACTCCTATAACAGAAGATCCTACCAGGTAGGGTTCTATACCCATATCAACCAATCTAGCCACTGTTGAAGGACTATCATTGGTGTGAATAGTTGACAGAACTAGATGGCCTGTTATGGCTGCTCTCGTAGCTATTTCTGCTGTTTCCCCATCTCTTATTTCTCCAAGCATAACTATATCTGGATCTTGCCTTAAAACTGATCTCAAACCAGATGCGAAGGTTAAACCTGCCTTTACATTTACTTGAACTTGATTTATTCCCTTTAACTTATATTCTACAGGATCTTCTATAGTTATAGTATTTTTCTCTATCTGATTTAACTCCTGTAAAACAGTGTACAGAGTTGTAGACTTACCTGAACCAGTTGGTCCTGTTACCAAAATCATTCCATAAGGCTGGCTTAAGATATGATTAAATTTATCTAGGTCTTCATTAGAAAATCCTAGTTTTGACTTATCAAACATAAAATTAGACCTGTCTAATAATCTGATTACAACTTTCTCTCCATATACAGTTGGTAAAGATGATATTCTCATATCTATATCCCTATCTAATATATAGACCTCTACTCTACCATCCTGAGGAATCCGTTTTTCTGCAATGTTCATATTGCCCATTATCTTTATCCTGGTTACTAAGGCCGCCAAGGAAGATTTAGGTAAAGTCATTATCTCTCTTAAGTCCCCGTCTATACGAAATCTTACCCTAACCTCATCATCATAAGGTTCTATGTGGATATCTGAAGCCTTATTCCTAACAGACTGCTCAATTATCGAATTTAAAAGCTTAACTATAGGTGCTGAGTTAACCTCCATTTTTTCCATAGAGCTTATCTCTTCAATTTCCATAGGTGTATACCTTTCCTCAAACTCTTCTAAGGCTCTCTTGGCAGAATCTTTACTATAAAGCCTATCTATGGCAGCTAATAATTTATCCCTATTAGTTATGACCGTTTCTATTTCAAGCTTCAGATATAACTGGACATCATCTATTGCAAAAATATTTAAAGGGTCTACCATGGCCAATAAAATTTTATTATCTTTTTTTCCTATTGCCAGCAATTCATATTTTCTGGCCAGTGATTCTGGAAGTATAGTTACAATTTCCTTATCTATTTCAAATTTACTTAAATCTACATATTTTATTCCTAATTGTAATTCCAAAACCTCTATTATCTCTTCTTCACTTATAAAATTCTCACCTATTAGAATCTCACCTAACTTACTACCTGTCCTATTTTGAATAGCTAAAACCTTACTTAAATCCTCATCTGTAATTTTCCCATGGGATATGAGTAATTCCCCCAATCTAAGTCGCTTTTTCATACTTGCCTCCTAGAATATATCATATAATTTTCTTATACTATCTTTACTTATCTCTTCCCCTCTCCAAATCTTTTGCCCCATAATCCCTTGGGCCAACAACATATCAACCCCATTAAAAGTTTTACAAGATTTTCCTTCTGCTTCTTCTATCAACTTAGTCTTTAGTGGTTTATATATAATATCATAGACCACTATGCCATTCCTAAAGCTCTGTAAGCTTATAGGTTTTTCATCCTCTTTAGGATACATTCCCACTGAAGTAGTATTTATAATAATATCTATATTTCCCTTATCCAATCCTTTTAATGATAAATCCATTAACTTCACTTCAAAATTAAAATATTTTTCTAAGGAATACTTTAGTTTCTCACCTTTCTCTAAAGTTCTATTAGCTATTGTTATAGAATTTGGTTCTTCTAAACCAATAGCATAAGAAACTCCCAAACCTGCTCCCCCAGCTCCTAAAATCAAGATGTTCTTATCCTTTATATTCACACATTCATTTTTCATAGATTGAACCAAACCTGGTCCATCTGTGTTATATCCTATTAATTTTCCATTTACATTATTCACTGTATTAACTGCCCCTATTGCCTTGGCCTCATCAGAAATTTCATCTAAATACTTCATTACTTTTTGCTTATGGGGAATAGTTACATTAAAACCTCCAACATTAATTGCTCTAAAGCCATCTATTGCCTTTTCTAAATCCTTATCTTCAACTTTAAAAGCCATATATAAACTATTAGTCCCCCCATCTTTAAAGATAAAATTTTGTAGTTTAGGAGAAAGGGTTTTTTCCACTGGATCTCCTAT
>CAZRYA010000082.1:7041-7659 GCA_964604235.1 uncultured Tissierellaceae bacterium
ATTTGTTTCAAATTCTTTCTCGTCCACGAAATCACTCCTATTTATTAAAATATAGCATAGCAGTAAATATAAGTAAAGAAATCAAAAAAATAACTTTCAAATGAAAGTTATTTTTTTAATATAGAATTTATTTTTGTAATTATTATATCTATTGCTACTTTATTGTGCCCACCCTCTGGTATTATAATATCTGCATATCTTTTAGTAGGTTCAATAAACTGTAAGTGGGCTGGTCTAACCGTTGCCATATATTGGTTTACAACTGAATCTAGAGTTCTTCCCCTATCCCTTATATCTCTCATTATCCTTCTAATTACCCTTACATCAGAATCCGTATCTACAAATATTTTAATATCTAAAAGGTCCCTAATATCTTCTTCAGATAAGATTAAAATTCCTTCCAAGACTATTATGTCTTTAGGCATAACCCTTATAGTTTCCTTCTTCCTATTATGATTTTCAAAATCATAAATAGGCTTATCAATTGCTTCTCCCCTAGAGAGTCTTTTTAAATGGTTTATTAGCAACTCATTATCAAAAGCAAATGGATGATCATAATTTGTCTTAACCCTCTCTTCCAAAGTCAAGTGTGATTGATCCTTGTAGTAAGAATCCTGC
>CAZRYA010000083.1:0-7658 GCA_964604235.1 uncultured Tissierellaceae bacterium
ATTCAGACATAGATTCCTTAATAGGAGCTATAAAAACTGTATATAGGGGAGATGTGGTTTTGGATAGGGAGATATCTGACCTTATAATGAATCAGGGGTTGGAATTTAAAGTAGAGTTTAAGAGGGAGGAATATGGAATAAGCCTCAGGGAGTATGAAATTTTAAAATTAGTAGCCCAGGGAATGAGCAATCAAGAAATAGCAGAAAATCTCTACTTGTCACTGGGAACTATAAAAAATGCCATATCAGTAATCCTTCAGAAGTTAGAACTAAGAGATAGGACCCAGATGGTAATATTTGCATATGAAAATAAGATAATAGAAGTCTAGGCTTCTATTTTTTATGTGACTAAAGTCATATGATTTAGTGACTTTAGCTATTAGAAACTTATCCATATATTTGCTAGTATAGTTTTATAGGGAGGTTTTATCATGGAAATTGTAAAAGTTGATAGGATAAATAAATCATTTGCCAATAAAAAAGTTTTAAACAATATAAGTCTAGAAGTGGAAAAGGGAGATTTCTTTGGTCTAATTGGACCTAATGGAGCAGGTAAGTCTACCTTAATACAAATAATGTGTGGATTAATTGAGGCAGATTCTGGGAGCGTAAATCTATTTGGCATGGACTATGGAAGTAGTGCCATAGATATTAAATCTAGATATGGACTGGTTCCACAGGAGTTGGCGATTTTTGAAAGTTTAACTGCCAAGGATAATTTAGATTATTTTGGAAGAATGTATGGCTTAAAAGGCCAATTATTAAGGGATAGGATTAATGAAGTTATGGAAGTTATAGGCCTAGACCCTAAGGATAAGAAAAAAGTTAAAAATTATTCTGGTGGTATGAAGAGAAGGTTAAATATAGGCTGTTCTATATTACATAGGCCAGACCTATTGATATTAGATGAACCTACAGTGGGGATAGATGCCCAATCTAGGAATAATATATTTGATTTCTTAAGAAGTATCAATGATAAGGGCACTACTATAATATATACATCTCATTATATGGAAGAAGTGGAAAGCTTGTGTAACAATATATTTATAATGGACTTAGGTGAAGAGGTAGCCTATGGGGAAAAGTCAGAATTAAAGGCCATGTATGGTGGAGAAATTACCATAGAGATAAAATTAAGTGATATAAAAGAAGGACTGGAGGCTGAAATAGAAAATATAAGTGGGGTTACCAGCTCTAGGTCAAATGGCAATATCTTATTGGTAAAAGCTAATAAGAAGGACTTAAACTTTACCAATCTATTCAAAGTAATAGAAGGTAAATCTATATTTATAAATAATATATCAATTGAAGAGTCCAACTTAGAAGAGATATTTCTAGATATTACGGGAAAAAAATTAAGGGATTAGGTGATTTTATGTTAATAGCTAATTTAAAATCTTTATACAACAATATAAGGAATAATGCTTTGGTTTATTTTTTCTCTTTCCTACTTATGCCTTTGGGACTTTCTATAGTAATGTTCAAGACCCAGTCCAGGAAAAATAAAAATTACGCCTATAAGTATTAATATTGTAGATGAAGATAGGTCTGCTAGTAGTAGTTTATTAGTAGAGTCTTTTAAGCAAGAGGATAGTAAAAAATATTTTATTTTAAAAGAAGATGGGGATTTTAAGTTGACTATAGCTAATGGTTTTGAAGACTTGCTACTTGAAGAGAACAGGCTAAACCTAGTGGTTGAAACTGAAGGAAATAGCCCTAGTATTTATGACGAAGAATTTTTAAAAACCTATTTAGATTCTCTAGGAAGATCTATCTTAAATGAAGTTTATAAGGGGAAGCTAATTGCTAATATGGAAGATCAGGAAGCCAGTTTAAAGCTTTTAGAGGAATTAAATGAGATAGAAAGTGGAATAGATATAGGGAAAGAAAATATATTGAAGGAGGAGAAGATAGCCTTTAACGAATATAATGGAATTACTATGATTCAGTATATATTTATTACATTTCTAATGTCGGCAGTATTGGGAAATAAAAAGTTAAAAGAAACAACAGGGTTAGACTTAAGAATTGCTAGCCTACCAGTGGATCCTTTTAAGTTTCAAATGTCAGAATTAGTGGCAGGAAGCATAAATATGTTTTTATTTTCAGCACTTTATATAGTAGTATGTCGTTTTATAGGTATGGGCTTCTCTAAGAACCTATTTGAAAACTTGTTGCTTAGTTTTATAATAAGCTTTACAACGGCGTCTTTAGCCCAAGTGTTGATTAATATAAGAGTTGGTATAGCTACTCTTATAAGTTATATAATCTTATATAGCCAATTGGTTTTAGGTGGTATGATAGGGCCAGTTAATAAATTGTTTGAGAACACCATAATGGAAAAGTTTACTGGACTAAACTTAAATACCATATTTATAAATCCCTTTATGGATTTAGGGAATGAAATATTTTCTATAAGGTCCTTATTGGCCAACCTAATTGTCATTTTCTTTTCAATAGTTATACTATACATTTTACTAGCGTATAAAAATTTAAGGAGGGCTAGAAATGAGATTGCTAAATAGTTATATGGCCAATATAAAAAGGTTATTTAAAAGTCCTAAAATATGGGGACCCTTTGTTTTAATGCCAGCTTTTATGTTCCTCTTATTCTTTTTTATCTTAAACGGTGGAGGGGATAATACGGCGACCTATGGACTAGTAATAGAAGATAAGGGGACTAGGTGGGAGGAAGTAGTTGACCTGTTTGGAGATAGACCAATTATCTTAAGCCGGGAGGAAGCAGAGGAGGAGCTAAAGTCTTATAATATAAAATTAGTTTATGTCTTAGATGAAGATTTTACTAGGGATATAGAAGATAGTATTAAGCCCAATATTACCAAACTATTTATAGAAGATTCAGGCTATCAAATGAAAGACAGCTTATTGAATGAAAGAATAGTTAGCATGATGAAAGACTCCTACTTGGAGAAAAAAAATATCAGTTTGGAAAATGAAGCAGATTTTGAGTTAAATATAGAACTTATAAATAAAAAGACAGATATGGACTTTACTTTTAATTTAATAGTATTGACCACTAGCTATATCATAGTTCTCCTATCAGGAGGGATAGGGAATGACCTTATTCAAATAAGTAGAAGTAAGGTTTTAAGTAGGGTCCTAACCAGTCCCAATTCTAACATTGAAAATATAGGTGGAATATTTTTAAGCTATTTGACATTCTTAGCAGTTGTATTTAATCTTATGACCATGTTAGGTTATGGTTTATTGGATATAGAAATTAGCAATCTAGCCTATATAGTATTGTCAGTAACAGCCATGTCAGCCTATTCACTAAGTTTGATAATTTTAATAGTAAGATATAGCCAAGATGAGAATATCTTATCCATAGTGCCTATGGTTTTATCAATACTTATGTTTTTGTCTCAGGTCTTTTATTCAATGAATAAGGCTAGTTTGCCGGCTATAGTAGGGAAAATTATTTTCATAAATCCTCTTTTTTGGGTTCAAAAAACTATGGAAACAGCCAATATACTAAATATACTGCCTGTATTTTTAATGACTATGGTACTTTTAACCTTTGGTAGTTATAAGCTGGAAAACTTACAAAATATATAATTGGATTTTAGAGAGGTAGATTAACCCCTAATTAGGGTATTAATTAACTAGCTATACTTTAGAGGAGGTATTGGTATGTTAGTTAAAGAAATCATGACTAGAAGAGTTGTAAGTATTAGGGAAGAAGATACAGTTGAAGAGGCGGCAAAGATTTTAAGTGAAGAAGGTTTTAGTGGAATACCAGTTGTTGATGAAAATAGGGTTTTAGTTGGTATAGTTACAGAAGGAGATTTAATAAGGAGGGCATCTAGGATAAATGGGCCATCCTATTTAGAAGTCTTAGGTGGTATAATTCCCCTAGAGAGTAAGAAAAGTTTCATTGAACATGTACAAAGGTCTATGGGCTATTTGGTTAAGGATATAATGACCAAGGATGTAATAACTGCCAACAAAGAGGATACTATAGAGTCAGTTGCAACCATAATGGTAAAGAAAAGGGTAAAGAGGTTACCAGTAGTAGACTCGGAAGATAAATTAATAGGCATAATATCAAGAAGGGATGTTATGAATAGCATATATAATGAGTAAATAAGAATTGACCTGGCAAGAAAAACCAGGTCAATTCTTATTTATATTAATTATAACTATAGGCTTTATTTATTCAGCGTTGATAATATATTTAACTTCTACATTTAATTCTTCAGTATCAGTTATAAGATCTCTATATTCTGAACCTGTGTATTGAGCAAGTCCACCAACATTGTAAACCTTAGTCATGTCATAACCATTGGCTGCTAGCATTTTCATCAACATTGCAACCCTACCACCAGATTGACACATAATCATAAGGTTTTTATCCTTAGGGAAAAGAGCTTTTAATACAGATTCTGAAGATTCGTAAACAGGAACAGGTGCATCATGGCTGCCGTTGAATAATTGTGGGAATCCTTCAGTTCCAGCATTTTCGTCAAATATAAATGCGAAGAAAGGTATAACTTCAAAGTTTTTAAAGTGTTTTTTAGAATAATCTTCATAGTTTCTAAGGTCAATATAAACAGTATCTTCTCTGTTTAAGAAATCTACTAGGTTTGCACTATTTATACCTGAGTTTTCAAATGAATAATCGCCTTCAACTGTTTGAGCAGCAGGTAACTGGGCAAGTTCAGTACTTGTTTCTTCTACAGAAACTTCTTCCACAGCTTCGTCAACCTTAACCTCTTCCTTTGGAGCTGGGCTAGAACAAGCTGTAAGAGTCATTGAAAATACAATTAGCAATAATAATAATTTACTTATTTTATTAAATTTTTTCATCATATACCCTCCTATTTAGTAAAAAATTCATCACTAGCATGGTAATCCATAGTAGCGTTTAGTATTCTTATAATGTTATTGGCTGAAACAGAAGCTCCAGAGAAAGAATCAACTTCATAACTATCTCTTCCATCACCTGATTGGTAGTCAGTTAAGTCAATATCATCAATAGTACTCAATGAGTTTAAGAAATTTGCATCTTTCTTTTCGAAGTATGGAAGGTATTCAGTTTTGAATAGGTCATAAGTTTGACCTGATGGTATTGGATCTGAATCTCCCCAATGGCCTCCAGTATATGTTCCACTTGAGTCTTTATCAAATGAAAGATATTTAACCTGAGCATCTTCGATTTTTCCGCTATCAGGTAGTGTCAGCTCAACATACATAGTTTGCCACATATTAACGGAAGCTTCCCTACAAGTACATGATAGATAAGATACTTGGTATTTTATGTAGTCGCGGGCCCTATACTTCCAGTTTACAAAGGCATAAAAATCTGTCTCATTTTTTGGGCCATCAATATGGGCATGTGGTATAACAGATACTACATTTCCTATTCCATCTGCACCTAGTCCAGCAGTGTTGTTTAAGAAATCATTAACTTGTTCGATACTAATATCGGTAGAACTACTAGTTTTATCAGCTTCTGATCCAGAGCTGCTAGGAGCTTCCTTACTAGCACAACCACTAAGGGTAAACATAGCAGCTAGTGATAAAGCTAAAACTTTTGACTTTTTGAAATTCATTTTTTAAAAATCCCCCTTCTAAAATTAGTGTTTATTTTATAAGGACAATATAGCACAGGGGTATATTATTGTCAATTTAATAGCAAGAAGAAATAAAGGATAAATGGCTAAAAATACACATTGTTGAACGGAGGCCTCTTATAAGAATAGCCAATAGGCATAAATAAAACTTATGCACAATAAGAATAATTTAGGTGGGGACTTATTTACTAAAGGGACCTGTAAAGGCTATGATAAAAAAATAAATAATACTATATGTGGTTTGATAGGACTTAAATCTACCAATAAGCCTTTGCCAGAATATATCCAGTGAGAAAACCTATATTAGATATAAGTAATAGTTATGACTAAGAAAAAACTATATCTTAGAACAAACATATAGGTAAATCAAATGAGACTATATAGAAATATAAAAAGGAGCCTATAGCTTGCTATAGGCTCCTTTTTATATTTCTATATAGTCTGCATATTTAATAATCCTAGCTGGATCCATGGTGGATATTTTATCTATTAGGTCTACGAAGAAACTGCCATAGCCTAGTTGAGCATTGGCTAATTCACCACTTATAGTCATTGTTAAAAGGGCCAGTAGACTAGAGTCTAAGTAGTCACCACAACTTATAAAAGCTGCCACAAGGGCTGTTAGCATACAGCCAGTTCCAGTTATATTGGCCAAGTGCTGAGATCCATTTTTTACAAGATAGGTAGTTTTAGAGTCAGTAAGTATATCCTGGCAACCTGATATTAAAACTATTGCCTGACTTTTTTCGGATAAGTTTTTAGCCATGTCTATGGATTCTTTTAAGTTAGCCTGGCTAAGTTCATCAATTTTTCCTGCATCTATTCCAATTGGATTAGAATCTAATTGGCAAAAAGTCCTAATTTCAGATATATTTCCCTTTATTACTTGGGGCTTATGTTGGTCAATAATCTCCCTAGCAAAATCCATCCTAAGCTGGCTTACTCCAACTCCAACTAGGTCTAAGACAATTGGAATCTTCAATCCATTGGCCAACTTGGAAGAAATCCTCATGGATTTCATCTTAAGGTCACTTATTGTGCCTAAATTAAGTAGGAGACACTGGCTTAGACTTGTTATGGACCCAACTTCTAGAGGGTGTTCAGCCATAATGGGCTTAGCCCCAGTTGCCAGTATAACATTTGCACAATTATTCATGGAAATAGGATTTGTAATACAATGGATTAAGGGTGATTTCTTTTTAATATTATTTTGTACTTGTAATATTTTTTCTTGATTTAGCATAGACATTAACTCCTAACTTATTTTGAATTTTAAATAGGACTCCATTTTTTTCTAGGGCCTTTAGAAAAATAAAGGCTATAGATCCACCTATAAGGGTTGCCAGTAAAAAGGAAGGAACATAGAAGAACCAGGTTAGGTCAGTTTTCCCCATAAACTTACCATGATAGGATAGGATAATATGGAAGCTATTAGGCCTGTTCCAATTATTTCTCCTAGTACACAGGTTAATAGATTTCCCTTAGCTAGCCTGTAAAAAACTCCAGACAGAAAGGCACCGAAGATTGCCCCAGTTAAAGCCAAGGGTGGAATCCCCATAAAAATCATCCTAATAATACCTATTAGTAGGGCTTAAAGTAAAGAATACCAAGGCCCTAAAAATACTGAGCATACGATATTAATAAAGTGGGCCATAGGACACAAGCCTTCTACTCTTAATATTGGAGAGATTACAACTCCAAGTGCTACCATCATAGAAAGAGTTACCATTCTAAGGGTTTTTGAATTTTTAGACATAAAAATACCTCCAAATAATTATTCTTACACTAATAGGAGAATAAAATTTAGAGATAGTAAAAAATACTAAATAGCATGCTCCCATTTGTGTAGAAAGAGTCGGTCGAAACTTATAGTTTCCTCTCACCCTGTAACACAGGTTCCCTCGCTATTTAGTTATAAAATCTTATATAATAAAGCTAGATGCTCCTCTAGTTTATTAAAAGTGGAGATAAAAAAAGATATACTTGTAGAGTATATCTAAAGTCACTGATATATTCCCTACGTCGGCATTATCCGAATCAGGTTATGGGTCGAAGTATATT
>CAZRYA010000084.1:0-7637 GCA_964604235.1 uncultured Tissierellaceae bacterium
TGGAGAGTTTTTCATAGATAAGGCTATAGGGTGGATACTTAGGGATTATTCTAAGACGGATCCTGATTTTGTAATAAAATTTATAAAATCAGAAAATAGGCTGGCCAATTTGTCTAGAAATGAAGGGCTTAAATATTTAAAGGAGCAAGGCTATGATTTATAAGCTAGATGGAATAATTCAAATGTTATTGGCTCTGGGAATAACTATTTTTATTTTAATAGGAATTGAAATGAATAAGATCTTTCTATTTGGAGCGGGCTTGCTTTTCCTAGTCCTTATCCTATACAGGTGGTATCTTTCTAAAAAGTTAAAAGAAGACATAAAGTCTACAATAAAATCTCAATGGGCTAAAACTAGCCAAGTTAAAAGAGATTATGGTAGAATTAGACATTTATACGAGGAAAGAGGGGAAGATACTTTTTTTATTGACGATATTACCTGGAAAGACTTAGATATGGATAAGGTCCATAGGAAATTAGACCATACTAAGTCCTACCCAGGTAGGGAGGTTCTTTACTACCAACTTAGAAGACCTAAATCTGAAGATGAATTAAAATCATATGAGGATAAGGTCACAAAAATTATAGCTAATAGGGAAATAATAGAAGATATTCAGTATTTATTATATTCTTATGGTAGGGATGAGTTTAAGGAAATAGGAGACTATTTTAAAAATGGAATTAAAGATGATATGGTTAAGCTAAGGAGGATATACATTTATTCCTACTTAATGTTTTTTATTCCACTGGTTTACTTTATTAGCCCTCCCTTAATACTAGTTGGAGTAATAGGAGTTGCTAGCTATAATTTTAAGATAATAAATGATTTTGAATTAACAGGAGACCTTAAAAAATTTGAAGGTATAAGTAGTACAATTGGATTTTCTAAATCTTTTCTGAAACTGGACACAGGTATATTTGATGAAGAGAAATCTTTAATTAGAGAACAAATAGATATTGTAAAACCTATAGAAAAACATATAAATAGAATGGCAAATTATGACAGGGTTCCAGAAATACTTAAGTTAGTCCTAGACTATTTGGATATTATTACTCTTAGGAAGGTTAAAGCCTACTATAAAAGCATAATTACTTGTAATGACTTGAAGGATAATATAAAACATTTGTACATTAATATGGGGACCATTGATTACTACATTTCTTCTATATCTTATAGAGAGTCCCTAGACTACTATGTAAGGCCAGACCTACAAGACCAAGGTATTAGTTTAAGTGTTGAGGATTTAAGCCATCCATTGATGGATAAGCAAGTTCCCTATACTTTTATTTTAGAAGAAGAGGGAATACTTATGACAGGTTCCAATGCTTCAGGTAAGTCTACCTTTCTAAGGACAGTAGGGGTAAATAATATCTTGGCAAGGTCTATGAATATTGTACTGGCAAAAAACTATAGGTCTAGCTACTTTAAACTTATGACATCTATTGGAACAGTGGATAGTTTAGAAGATGGTGATAGCTATTTTATGGTTGAGGCCAAGTCACTTAACAGGATAATTCAATCACTGGATGATAAAGAGGCAGTTTTATGTATACTAGATGAAATATTTAGGGGGACTAATACAGTGGAGAGGATAGGTACAGCAAAGAATACATTGGATTACTTGATAAATAGGAATTCTCTAGTAATGTGTGCTACCCATGATTTGGAACTGGTAGATTTAGTTTCTAGTAAGTATAGGAATTTTCATTTTGAAGAAAGAATTGAAGGAGAAGACTTAAAGTTTGACTATATTTTAAAAGAGGGGCCATCAACAACTACCAATGCAAGGCTTATACTTAAAAGTCTAGGCTTTCCAGAGGAAATATATAGGGAATAAATATAGCTAAGGTTAATTTTGATTTTAAACAAGCTAGAAAATATTAAATTATATTTTCTAGCTTGTTTCTGTATATGCCAAGTAATTCATCTTCGCTAGTAAAGGCACTGGGTTTGTCAAATACAACTTGTCCCTTATCAAGCATTACAACCCTATCGGAAAACTCTATGGCGTCTTTCATGTTATGAGATATCATCAAGGTAGTTATATGTTGCTTTTTTATTAGCTCCCTAGTCTTTTCCATAACCACATGGGAAGTCTTAGGGTCAAGAGCTGCAGTATGCTCATCTAATAAGAGTAAACTAGGTTTTTTCATAGTAGACATTACTAGGGAAAGAGACTGTCTTTGACCACCAGATAAAAATTTAACCTTAGTATCAAGCTTGTTTTCTAAGCCTAGGTCTAAAGTTTTAAGAAGGTCTTTGTAGTAGCCTATCCTATCTTTGTTAACCAATTTTTTCAAGGAAAATTTACTTCCTTTTTTATCAGCCAGGGACATATTCTCAAGTATGGTAAGAGAAGGTGATACCCCCATAGATGGGTCTTGGTAGACTCTTGCAATGTATTGAGACCTCTTTTCTTCTTTTAGTTTTGAAATATTAATATTATCTAGGGATATTAGACCCCCGTCTTCTATTATACTTCCACCAATAATATTCATTAGTGTGGATTTTCCACAACCGTTAGAGCCAATAATAGCTGTGCATTTACCTTCTTCTATATTTAAATTAAAATCTTGAAAGACCTCTATTAGGTTTTCAGTTCCCCTGTTAAAGGATTTTTGCAGATTAGTTATTGATAGCATTAGACTTATCTCCTTTCTTGAATAAATTTTTAATATCTAATGAAAAGTTATTATAGGCAAGGAAGCCTATTACTATAATTGCATTGATGGCTTCAAGGTCATTGGTTGAAAGGCCAAGGTCTATGGCAATTCCTCCTATTATCTTGTAAATTAAAGCACCTATAATGGCACGACTTGTACTTTTCAACCTATTAGAAGACTTCATAATAGTATCTCCAATGATAATTGCAGCTAGGGCTACTACAATTGTAGACCTACCCATAGTAATATCAACAAAGCCGTTGGATTGGGCCATTAATGCCCCACTAAGGGCAATTAGTCCATTGGATAGCATTAGGCCAAGAACTTTATATTTGTTGGTATTTTGTCCTAGAGACTTAATAGGTAGCCCATTTCAGTTTTTAGAAATAAATCCATCAAAACTTTAACTAATAGGACTATAAGTATTAAAATGGCAAGCTTGTTACCTAAATCAAAAATAGTCTTGTAGTCAAACAAGTGGACATTTGATTTTCCATGAATCCTAAGATTAACTGAGTATAGGATATTCATAGTTAAAATACCTGCAAGTAAGGGCTTAATCTTAACCTTGGTAAATAGAGTTGCAGTTAGTAGCCCTGCTAGAGTACCGATTAAAAATGCCAAAAAAGTAGCCAGTATTGGGTTAAAGCCCATGATTATAAATTTAGCAGCTACAAAAGCTCCAAAGGGGAAAGTTCCCTCAACTGATAAATCTGCAATATCTAATATTTTATAAGTTATAAATACTCCCATGGCAAGGACTGCAAATATAAGTCCCTGCTCAATAGAGGTTAAAATTAATCCATTCATTTAAAAAACTCCCATCTTAATTAGTCATTTATTTTTATTCCATCTTTTAAAACTTTTGAAAAGTCTAATTTGCTCAACTGATCAATAGTTTTTTCATTGAATACTTTTTGAGTTCTAATAGAAACTTCTACTGGTATTTCCTTAATTGGCTTTTTATCAACTAGTATTTCTTTAGCCATTTTTGCAGTCTGTTTACCTAGCTCGAAGTAACTAATTCCATCTGTTAGGGCAATTCCACCAGCAACATGGGCTTCTTCACCACCAATGGTCAGGATACCAGCCTTGGTAGCCTTATCAGCAACTACATTAATTGCTGATGCCACCATATTATCAGTAATAGTATAAATTCCATCTACGTCCTTTAGTAGGGAATCAGTTGCTTGGGGTATGTCATTTATATTATTAATCCCTTTTTCTACAATTTCCAAGTCTAAAGTTTTTGCAATTTCTTTTGACCTTTCTATTAAAACTTTAGAATTAGGTTCACCTGTATTAAAAAGAATACCTATTTTTTTTATACTAGGATCTATTTCTTTAAATAGGCCTAGTTGATTTTCTATAGGACCCATGTCAGATGTTCCAGTAATATTACCATCAGGAGATTGGTTAGAAGCTACAAGACCTGTTTCAACAGGATCTGTAACGGCACTAAACAATATGGGACTAGTAGAGCTAGCTTGTTTAGCAGACTGAGCTGCTGCAGTTCCTATGGCAAAGATTAGGTCCCTATCGTCTTTTACAAATTTTTGGGCAATTGTAACTGTATTACTCACATCACCTTGGGCATTTTGGTAATCAATTTCTACATTTAGACCTTCTTCTTTAAGGCCTTCTAAAAAACCTTCACGGGCTCCATCCAGTGCAGGATGTTCTGCCATTTGACTAATGCCAATTTTAAAATTTCCATCTTGACCTAGGTCACCACTTTCTTTTTTTCCACAACCAGTAACTAAAAAACCTACAAGCGAACAAGAAATAACTAAAGCTTTTAACATTTTCATAATAAATTCCTCCTTTGTTTTTTTGTTAGGTTAATTGGAAAGTAAAAAAGATAATAAAAAAAATCTTTCGCCTATGAAAATAAATTATATTTTCATAGGGACGAAAGATTATATATCCGTGGTACCACCCTAGTTTATGACTATGAATTTAGCCATATCTCACAATCAGACCTAACAGTCCTATCCCTATTAACGGTGGGCTTCCGAATTCGTCTACTTGAATAATCGTTTAACGAACCTGCTTAGGAGTGTATATTGTATATCGTGTTATTGTTGGCTTTCACCTAATCCAACTCTCTAAAAATAACAAAGAATATTTTTCTCTCCATCAGAGCATTTATTTCATTTATTAATTAAGTAACATCATAATACCATATTTAATAAATGTCAAGGAAAAATTAAAAAATAATTAATCACCAATATATATACTATCTTTCAGAAAATCTATATTTTTATTAAGTTTTAAAGTTTCAAAAGTGTTTTTGTTTATTTTTATGTCCCTATTAGTGGAAAAACCAACAGGCATTTGACTCGGAGACTTTTTGTTTTTCAGTATATCAAGAGCCATTTTTCCAGTCTGTCGGCCTAATTCATAGTAGCTAAGCCCATCTGTAATTAGTATTCCGCCTTGAACTTGTGATTCCTCTGCTGAGACAGAAATCATATTTTTTTCTAGTAGTTTTTTACTAACTAGGGATACAGAAGATGCAATCATATTATCACTTAGGAGATACATAGCATCAACTTGACCTAAGATATAGTCCAAAGACTGGGGGACATCATTTATTTTATTAACACCAGTAGTTATGATTTCCAACTGGAGGTCGTCTGCATATTTTTCCACTTCTTCTATTTGGACCAGTGAGTTGGATTCACCTGTATTATATATAATTCCAATTTTTTTAATCGTGGGGTCAATTTGTTTAAATAGCTCTAGTTGAGATTTTACAGAAGCCATATCAGATGTTCCTGTAATATTGCCACCAGGTTTTTCATTAGATTCAACTAGGCCTGAGGCAACTCCATCAGTAACAGCACTAAATAAAATTGGAATTTGATCAGTTGTCTGTTTAGTAGATTGAGCTGCAGGAGTTCCTATTGCAAGTATTAAATCTACCTTGTCTTTGACGAATTTTTGGGCTATTGAGACTGTATTGGGAATATCTCCTTGGGCATTTTTATAGTCTATCTTAAGGTCTAGTCCACCTTCTTTAATTTCATCTTCAAATCCAGCTCTGACATCATCCAGTGCAGGGTGTTCCATAAGTTGATTTATTCCTATAATGATACTTTGGTCATGGCTTACATTGCCATTACTACAGCCACTAAGTCCTAAGCTTAGAATAATTACTAGTATGATTAGTTTGTTTTTCATTTTTCTTCCTCCTTTGAATTTTGGCCAATTAAGAAATAAAAAAATCTTCCGTCCTATGAAAATAAAGTATATTTTCATAGGGACGAAAGATTATATATTCGTGGTACCACCCTAGTTTATGACAAGCGTCATATCTCTTAATCAGACCTAATAGTCCTATCCCTCTTAACGGTGGGCTTCCGAATTCGCCTACTTGAATAATCGTTTAACGAACCTGCTTAGGAGTGAACATTTATATCCTCTTTATGTTGGTTTTCACCTGGGCCAACTCTCTGTAAAAAAGTTTAGATATCTTTTTCTCCATCAAGGCATTTAATAATTTTTGATATTAAGTAAGATAATAATACTTTAACACTCTAATGTCAAGTATAAATTTAAAAAATATATTTCAAATCCAAGAAGTGAATAAATTATAAAAAACAGTTGAAGCTGGCTTAAGATTTTTTCCAGTTTGTAGAAGAGCTTTTAAGACTTTCATATAGGAGTCTTAGGCTATATGGAAGTAGGAGAAACTAGCAGGGGATTTAGGAGCTTTAAAATGAAAGTTGGTTGATTAGTTAGAAAAAAATCCAATGGTTACAGAATACAATATTTTCTAGCCTGTTTAGTAATTCTGGATGAGTCCATTTTATTATATTTAATTTTGTAAACATGATATAATATAGTGAAATTATATATTAAGGGAGAGAGAAGATGGAAAATATTTATATAACAGGCCATAAGAATCCAGATTCGGATTCAATTTGCTCTGCACTAGCCTATGCAGATTATAAAAATGCCAATGGAGATATAAATGCGATTCCTATAAGACTAGGAGAATTAAATAGAGAGACTAAGTTTATACTTGATTACTTTGGTGTAGAGGGACCAATTTTAATGGAAACCCTTAGACTTTCAGTGGAAGACTTAGACTTTGATAAAATAGCACCAGTTAGCACAGATATTTCTTTAAAGATGGCATTGGACCTAATGAAAAAAAATAGTATAAATAGTTTGCCTGTAGTAGATGAGGAAGAAAAACTAGTGGGTATGATAACCCTATCGGACATAATACAGACCTATATTGATGTATGGGACAATAGGATTTTAGGCAAGTCGAAAACCACAATAGATAATATTATAGACACTTTGTCAGCTAATATAGTAAATATAAGTCAAGAAATAAGACCTTTTTCAGGTAAACTACTAGTTCTAGCTATGGAACCTAAAACAGTTGAAGACTATGTAGAAGAAAATGACATTGCTATTTGTGGAGATATAAAATCAGTACAGAAATTTGCAGTGGACAGGAATGTTTCCCTGATGATTGTCACAGGAAATGTAAAAGTACATGAAGAAATTGTAGAAACTGCCAAGGCGAAAAATATTAGTATAATAACCACACCTCACGATACCTTTACAACTTCTAGGTTGATAGCCCAAGCAATTCCTGTAAGTTATGCTATGACAAATAAAAATATAGTTAAGTTTTCATCAGATGATTTAGTTGATGATGTAAAGCTTCATATGTCACAAACTAGATATAGGAGCTATCCTGTTGTCAACCATGACAATGAAGTTTTAGGCTTAATATCTAGGTACCACTTAATTTCCAGTACTAAGAAAAAAGTTATTTTAGTTGACCATAATGAAAGAAGCCAATCAATAGATGGTTTGGAAGAATCAGAAATACTTGAAATAATAGATCACCATAGGGTGGCAGATGTGTTTACAGGTACGCCTATATATTTTAGGAATGAGCCTGTAGGAAGTACAGCTACTATAATAGCTTCCATAATGTTTGAAAA